>DATFDB010000072.1:0-2878 GCA_035252445.1 Nitrosotalea sp.
AATCAATTTCTCTAACCTGAAAATGTCCTCAAAGGAGTATCCCATCTCCCTTGCATTTTCTTCCTGCTCAAAGTGGCCCTTTATTGGAATGAATATTCCAGGAGTGCCAAAATGCCTTGATTCATCAATTGTAGATTTTCCAGCAAGCGATACCAAGAGGTCGGCAGCAAATATGGCTTCATGTAAGTTGTCCACAAATCCAAGATTGCGATATGGCGTCTTTTCAAGTTGCAATGAAGGTCCAGAAACTAGCACAACCTCTGCATCAATTTCCAATTTTTTAAAAGATTCAATAGTTTTCTCAATTAAAAATTTTCCAAGGCTTGTGCCCCCTATGCTCACCAATATGGTTTTTTTGTCAAAAGAATATTTTTTCCGCAACTGGTCGCGAGATTCCTTTACATCTCTTACTATTGGTCCAACTCGTACCTTGTTGCCAGAGTCTTGGCCGTTTTCTGGAACAATCACAAGATCACACTTTTCTATTATGTTTTTCATGCCTCTGTTCATCCTTTTTTCTATCACTGACGCCATGCCTTTTGCAAACCGAGACTCTAGTATGTCGGTGACAAGAACTGTCTTTATCTTCCTTCTTTGAGCCATGACAAGTGATGCAAAGTCCTCGTCACTAGTTACTAGAGTAGGCCTTTCCTTTTCAATTACATCTAACGAGATCTTTTTGCACCTGTTATAGTATGAAAGATACTTGAAAAGCCACCAAAGCGGGCCTTGCAGCTTGCCGTTTTCTATCTGAAACGGAGGTGGGCTGTACAGATTGTACACATCAAATCCATATTTTGAAAGCAATTTGTATGCCCCAGCCCCACTTACAAATTTTTTTGAAATGCCATCAAGATGCCAAGTAATTGCAGCATCTCTTGAGGCATGTCCAAGCCCTATGGGGCTTGTAAAGAAAGTCAAATCTGTCATGGACATGTCTAGCATTCTACTTGCCAGTTATATTTGCAAAAGTTGCGTGTATTTTAGAAAGTTTTAGGCAGTAAGTTGTTCTAGTTTCTTCTCATGAATTGCTGTTATGGCAATGTACAGTTTTTGTATCAATTCCTCGCTGGGGTCTGTCTGCTCCAAAAGTTTGCGGTCTATGCCATGCTCTTCTATTGTGCGCCACATCTCGCTTAGGGATACTTTGGCCATGACAATTTCTATTGCTGTTTTAAAATATTTTAGACTTGTGTAACATTGTTACTACGGCTCAATTCGTAAACGATACCTTCCTATGTAACACAAACGCAGCTGGGCGGAAATTTATTTTCAAATTTGGCAGTACCCTTATATGCATTTTAAATCGGAGCTTGCATGGGTTCATAGTCCAGTTGGTTATGACGTCGCCCTTACACGGCGAAGATCCAGGGTTCGAATCCCTGTGGACCCACTATTGTATCTCTATTCTAACCAGGGTATAGCCAATGACTAGACTGTTGTTTTGAGTCCTTCGCTTGTTATCCATCTTGCCTTGTCTAGCGAGAACCTATTGTTGCATCTAACGCAGATATAGTCATGTACAGGTTCTGGAAACTTGTCGCCGCAGTCATTGCACAGGTAATAGTTGTCAATTGCCTTGTAGTCTACTCCAATAATTTTTATTTCCTTGCGGCATTTGGGGCAAGTATTATTTTTGTATGACTCGTCTATGGAAACATTGCCGCATTTGAAATGTTCAATCAATTTTCCCTGCTTAAAGTTTGAGCCTTTGCAAGAAGGGCAGAAAAAATTTAACGCAATTCTTACAGAATTACATTGGTTGCAAGAAATCTCTTTGATGTCTTCTATTTTTTTTATCTTTCCCACAGACTTGAGCTCACTGATATAGCCATTTGCAGTATCAATCTTTGTATCCGAATATTCCAAAAGCCTCGTCATGCTAATTATGGTATGTGACTTGAGGCAATGCTCTATTTTTTTTCTGCTGTCAGCAGAACTTTCCTCAACAGCTTGTCCTTCCTCCTCCAGGGTCTTGATAACGCTTTTTAGATTCTCAAATCGTATGGGTTTTTCAACATACTGATATGCTCCGTCTCTCAGAGCTGACTTGATCTGCTCCTCGTTTTTCCCGTCCGCAGTTTCTATGATAATTCTAGCATCAGGTTTTATGTTAAGTATGTTAGACATTATCTCGCTTGCCTTCATGTCTGGAAGATGAAAGTCAAGAAAGACTACAGGAGTTACTCCCTTGCTTACCATTTCAGAAAATGACTGTATTCCTGCTTTGCCAGTATTGCATATGTAGACGTCTTGATACCCAAGTTTCTTAAGAAATTCATTGATAAGCATACACGTAGCCCGGCTGTCTTCAATTAGCAGTATGCTATTTTTGCCGTTTGACATAATACATTATTTCATGCACATACTATATTACTTTTAGATGCAGTACAAGATTATCTTATTGCTTTTGCACCAATAAGATATTCTATTGTATCAGTAAACTCTTGGTCAGATACAGAACCAGACGACCACCACGCAGCATCATGTCGTACCCACGTTGGAATTATTCCAAGTGTAGTATTTTGTGCAGCTTTTATCATGTCTTTCTTTATCATGAATTGAATCGTATCCAAAAATTCAGAGCTTGATGCATTTCCTTGTGACCAAGACTGTGCACTGTGCTTTACCCATTGTGGAATCAAGTGTGTTGCGTTAGACTGGTTGCCGATCTCACTTACCTTGACCAGCTCAAACCCATTGCCGCGAATTGTATCTATCAAAGTTCTCAATTTTTCAATCTGTGCCAAGTCTGGCAAATTTTCTTTAGCAGTGTCATTTCCAAGTGCATAGTCCTGAAAGCTCAGGTCCACTACCGCAAACCCATAACTCTGCATGTCGTTTTGGATTTTGGACAAAATCATCTCGTTTGTCATGG
>DATFDB010000073.1:0-5829 GCA_035252445.1 Nitrosotalea sp.
GAAGTTCAGAGTCAAAGCTTATCGTTGCATTCATGATTCTGGTGAGATCAAAGTTGGAGACCTGGCCGCGTTTGTAGGAAGAAATGAGAGTGGCAAAACAACAATTCTTGAAGCTCTTACTTTACTAAATAAAGACCAAAAGGTATCAGACTTGGATTTATGCGATGAGATGACAGAAGATCTCAAGTCAGAAATCAAGCTAGCAGAAGGAGAGTTTGAGTTAAACGATAAAGAGACTGGAATCATTAGAGAAAAATTTCCAAATCTTCAAGATATCAGAAAAATCAAGATCTACAGGACAAACAAGAACCCCCGCGTCCAATATGACTTTGGAGAGATCAAGATAAGCGGAGAAGCAAGTAAGAGGCTCAACTCTTGGGAAAACTTTGTAGAAAGGATACAGGAATTTGTTAACGCCATGCCAAATGAAATAAGAATACGTGTAGACGCAAAATTCCTCCAGTCTCCTCCGCCAAGAACAAGAGATGTCTTTATGAATACCATGGCAGAGTTCAACAATAACATATACTTACTTGCCTCAGAAGAGCCACGCATAATATCAGACTGGAAGAAAATCTACGAAGACCTGGAATACATATTTGATAACATGCTAATAGGAACAACTGAAAGATCAGCCCTTGAGAATTTTATAGAAGATAAACTGCATCCAAAATTTGTCTATTTTTCAGATTACAAAAAAATACTTGGCAACATAGACTTGGAAGAGTTCCTAAGGGAGAAAAAGGGAATTAGACCCAAGGGACTTGAATACATAGAAGAGTTTGACAAAGCCGAGACTGTAATGAATTTATTTTATCTAGCAGAACTTGACGCGGAAAAGCTTGAGGAGGCACAAAATAGCCCTTCAAAGCTGATAAAATTACTGCATACAGCAAGCAGAAAGCTAAGTGACAGGCTAAATCCTGCTTGGAAGGGAGACCCCATACATGTAGAGCTGAGATGGAACCCCGGAAACATTTTGAGTGTGGTAATATCAGACGTTCACAAGGACGGCACTGTCACCAATACAGGTCTACTAAACAGGAGAGCAGAAGGGTTCAAGTGGACATTTTCTTTCATAGTAAACTTTGCAGCAGAAACTCAAAAGGCTGAACTAAAAGAAACAATATTGCTGCTTGACGAGCCGGCAAGAAATCTGCATCCTGCACAGCAGAGAGGAATATCAGATCTTCTCAAAGGCCTTGCAGGATCTAATCAAGTTCTATATTCCACACACTCTCCGTTTATGATATTTGATTACACTCCAGGAAATCTCTTGGTTGTAGAGCTTGACAAAAGAAAACACTTGAGCCACATTTACTATGACTACTGGAATGCAGAAGATCAAACACTAATTCCAATTGTTTATGGCCTTTCAAGAGGACTGGTAGAATCTATTGTTGACAGGCAGATTGGATTTAACTCAAGACCTGTGATTATTGTAGAAACAATGTCTGACTGCATGTATCTTAATGCATTTGACAAATTCCTAAAAGATCCAAATTTGTCAATGAATCCACTCAATGTAGTTCCTGCTTATAACAAAAATTCAGTCATGTCCCTTGCCATATTCTATAGAAATCACGGATATGACACGTTTGTTCTGCTAGATAATACAGAAGAATCAGTGCAAATTTCTGCCCATCTTGAATCAAACCAATTCAAAAAAGTACAAATGATATTCTTTGAGCTTGGCGGACAAACAAAACAATTCCTAGAGGATTTGATAATTGATGATGATTATTTGTATGCAGTAAACCAAACATATGAAGTAAAACTCAGAAAAGAAGGATACAAGGCATTGACAAAGGAATCTGTTTCATCAAAGGGGAAAAAGAGCATCATAGATAATCTAAACGAGGTTTGGAAAGAAAACCAACATTTGGGATGGGAGAAATTTGATAGAGAAGAAATATGCAGATACATCTGTGAAAAAATAGCCATAAATGAAACAGACTTTTTGACAGATAAAACAAAAGACCAGTTCAGGTCTTTGTATAGGCTAATAGCAGAACGTATTAGGCAGAATCAAAATCTTGGTTCACAGACATCGCTTCCCTATTCACGATAAAGATAAACACGATTTAGAGACTTTGCATGAGACAATAAAACTGGACGATTTATCATTAAGATTTAATTTATAGGCGGGCTGCCCTTTTGTTGAGTAAAGTGTTATTAAAATCCAGTATTATTCTAGTTTTAATCATTAGTGGTACACTGACCGCTTTCATGCCACTGGCACAAGCTGCACCTGATCTGGTGACAGTTACTTCTACAAATGTCGGCGGTAAAACTTTGCTTCAAGCTACCAATGACCCTTCAAGCACTTCTGATATCACATCTATTACAGTAGAAATCAAAAATGGAAATTTCAAATCTTTCACATTAGAAAATGGATGGATAGGAAAAAAGACATCTCCTACTACAATAGCATTTTTTTCTTCAACCCCAATCAAGCCTGGTGATTCTACAACATTTACAATCAGTACAGACCAGCCTTCTCCAGATCTTGTATGGACAGCGTCTGATGCAAACAACAACCAACTAGGCACGGGTGAGATTGGAGCTGTAATACAACAAAGTAACAATACTCAGAATCAGAATAACGGCGGTACTCAGAATCAAGGCAATGGAGGCAGTCAACAGTCTACACCTCTCAGCGGTATACTGGACACCTCAACTTTTAGAATCATACCATCTACTCCTGCTCCAGGTTTTGATGTTCGTGTTGTTGGACAAAGTTTCAGATCCTCATTTCCTCTTGATCTGTATATAGGAGGTCAGAAGATTTACTCTTTTTCATCAGATAGTAGCGGAAACTTTGTGGTCACTGCTACTGTTCCAACAACAGTTCAGCCAGGAAGTACGGATTTTGTTCTAAAAGACAATGCAAACAATCAGAAAACATTTACCACAACCATAGTGGCATCTCCACAATCTCGCTCAACAACCACTTTGTCGTCAGTCCCATTAACTGTAAACACTGACCCTGTTTTACATCCAGGAGATACTGGAAAAATTAGCGGGACTGCAAATCCTGGTAGCACTTTAACTATCTCAATATTGAATGCAAATGGAACAAGCATAACTACATTCACTGCTAATGCTGACAAAACAGGAAGCTATTCAATTCCACAAGTAATTCCTAATGACAGACCGTTTGGGAAATACACAGTATCAGTTTCTGATGGAAAAAATCAAGTCTCTAAAGACTATACAGTAACTAGTGCTCATCAACTCGCAATATACACATCACAGTCAACATACAATCCAGGTGATGCAGTAGTGATAAACGGCACTTCGATATCCAATGTGCCAGTATCCATAGTAATACTAGACCAAACTTCATCTCAAGTTTTTGCAAAGGAGGTTAATGTTACAGCAGACGGAAAACTTTCAACAGTATATCAGATAAGCCCTACAGCCCTTGTAGGTACATATACTATTACAGCGTCACAAGGAAGTGATCAGGTTAGTCTTAACATTGGAGTAGGCGTTGCCCCATCTGTACTTTTGTCTGCCAATTTGGATAAATTGAACTACCAAACTACTGACAAACCTATACTTAGCGTCTCTGCACCGCACAGCTCCACATTGAACCTAGTGGTTGTAGATCCGTCGGATCAAGAAAAATTTTCAGATACCATTTTGGTCGGACAGGACGGCTTTGCTACATATTCGTTTAATTTGACATCATATACTCCTGGCATCTACTCATTGGTGCTCACTAGAGGAAACGACAAAGTTGAAAAACAGTTTGCTGTAGGCCTTCAGACAGGTTGCGGACAGATAAGCTTGAGGACCGTAAAAGACACATATTTCCCTGGAGACAACTTGCTTATTTTTGGAAATGCAAATCCAAACTGCATCATACAGGTTGGCCTAACAGACCCGAACGGCTTGCAGGCAAAAGTTGAGCAGGCTTTTGTGGATAAACAAGGTATATTTTCGGCATTTGACTTTAGGATTCCCGATAACGGTTTACCAGGGACTTGGAAGTTGGATGCTACTAGCGGCATAGATCACAAGAGCATACCCATAATTGTAAGATCAGAGTCCACACTGACCATTCAAGTTGACAAGAGTCCTCCGATTTATGGTACAGGAGACCTCGTAGAAATATCTGGAAGTGGAGCAGGCCAGTCAGCCGGAGTTATCATCGATATATTGGGAGCAAGCAATACACCGCTTCAGACCTTACATATACAATCGACGAACCGTGGAGACTACAATACAGAGTGGCTCATTCCCAAATCTTTCAGTACAGGAACTTACACAGTACAAGTAACAAGCCCAACCGGCAAAGTAACTACACCCATAACAATTCAGTAAACCCCAATTTGAGAAATATTTTTTACATCCACAGCTTGTGAAGCATTTGTGAATCTAAGAGAAAAAATTGCCGAGATACCTGATTTCCCAAAAAAAGGCATCTTATTTAGAGATATTAGCCCTCTTTTAAGAGACCCATCTGCGCTCTCACTTGTAATAGATGAATTTTCAAAACGTATTCATCATAAAGACATTGACGTCTTTGCAGGCATAGAATCAAGAGGTTTTCCACTAGCTTGTGCGCTAGCCCTCAAGTATAACAAAGGAATGATAATGGTAAGAAAAGAGGGCAAGTTACCAGGCCCAACACACAGTATAAGCTACAGCATAGAATACGGCACTGCCACTATGGAAATTCAAAAAAACGCAGTAAAAAAAGGTGAGAGAGTTCTCATATGTGATGATTTGCTTGCAACAGGCGGTACAGCAAAAGCTGCAGCCAAGCTAGTTGAGAAGATAGGCGGAACCGTTGCAGGTTTTGCATTTATTGTAGAATTGACAGATCTGAAAGGATCCAAAGCAATCAAAGATTACAGGTACGAATCACTGGTGAAATATTGACAGAACAAGCTGAAATTGGAATATTTGGTGGCACTGGAATTTATGATCCAGGATTATTGAGTGAGAGTAAGGAGATTACAGTAGATACTCCATTTGGGAAAACTTCAGACTCGATAACAGTTGGAATGTACAAAGGCAGAAAAGTTGCGTTCATGCCAAGACACGGAAGAAAACACACCATTCCTCCACATCTCATAAACTTTCGAGCAAATATTTGGGCTTTCAAAGAGATGGGAATTAAAAGGATTATAGCTCCATCAGCTGTAGGCAGCCTGCAAGAGAAATTAAAGCCAGGAGATTTTGTCATTCCCAATCAATTCATCGATTTTACAAAGTCAAGAAAGTATACTTTGTTTGAAGACGGCAAAGTAATTCACATATCAGTAGCTGACCCATTTTGCCCAGAGCTTCAATCTTCAGTATTTAGTGCAGCAAAAAAAATTGATTTGCACCTACACAAGGATGCAACCTACGTCTGCATAGAGGGCCCCAGATTTTCCACAAGAGCGGAATCTAAATTCTACAAAAATGTCATAGGAGCTGACATAATAGGAATGACTTTGGTTCCAGAATGTCAACTTGCACGGGAAGCCCAGATTTGTTATGTTTCAATTTCCACGGTAACAGATTATGACGTATGGGCAGAAAAGCCAGTTACTGCCAAAGAAGTTTTAGAAACACTGTCAAAAAATGTCCAGACCACAAAGAATCTTCTTGGGGTTTTGCTTGAATTGATTCCTCAGCAAAAAAGCTGCTCATGTGCCAAGGCCTTGGAAGAAGCTAGTTTTTAGCTATCTGCAAACGATTCTTTTTTGAGTCCTTCAGGAAGAGAAATATCTCCGCGAGCTAGTTTTTGCTGTAATTCGTTTATCACGTCGTCTACGTTATACCCAAGTTTTACCAGCTCTTTTTCTACTGCCTTTGAAATTTTTGCAC
>DATFDB010000074.1:0-6047 GCA_035252445.1 Nitrosotalea sp.
GTGTCTTGGGGGGGGGGGGCTAGTGGTTCTATTGTATGTCAAAAACATATTTTTTCAGAAATATTCCTGTCTTGGCAACCTGGTAAAGTGGCATTTTTTATGCAAAAATGGCCCAAAAATAGGGGTTTAGCTTTTGTTCAATGGATACAAAGAATTGGAAACTCTTACTGGGTAATGGGGGTGTTTTGACCCTTGGCTGTCATATGTACGCACAAGTGTTAAACCCCCCTTGAAAATCGCGTTTTTTGAAAAAATCGCCCTAGGAGTAATTATTGGAAAATAGTAGGGGGTTTAGCCTTTAGACATGGTTATCTTTTGTTCTACAAATGGCAATAAATCACAAAAAACCACGATTGTATTAATTTTGAATATCATGTTACTATCTGATTATTGATAAGATATTGCATCAAATTTGTAAATTCATTGTTTGAGATTTTTCCATCGTACAGCCAAATTGCATCATTTTTTAACCATGATGGTAGATATCCTTCATCTAAAGTCATGTTTGAATTTATAACTTGATAGTCTATCAGATTGTTGACGGCGTGAAAATAGTCTGCCTCTCTTATCTTATCATCATGCCATAACCTAGAAGCATCTTTGAACCATGCTGGGATTGTTTTTGATGGTATTATATCAATAGAAGGCTGGTTGGATAGTTTTATGATTGATTCGTAGGTTTCGCTTCTAGTATGACCATATACATTACCGCCAAGAAATAATGCGTAAAAATGAAATGGACTACCATTATCTTTTGGAGATGCTTTCCAATATACCAAAAATTTACCATCAGAATCAGTTGTAGTGACTGCCAAAATTATGTTAGGCCGTGTATAAGATGTATCATCCTCGATGAATATTGTGCGATGAGGAATTGGCGTTCCATCTAATGTAGTCAATAGGCCTGAAAATGTAACATCGAAACCTTCTCTTACTTCACCGACAGGATCTAAATGCAACGTTGCATAAGATGATGCATAAGCAGAAGGAACACCAAGTAATACAATTGCCATTATGCATTTTATCCACATTATGACAAAACCCCCCAACCCGCTGGCATTATTCTAGTTCTCTTTTAATCCTATTTCTTTAAATTGTTTTAAACCCTTTTTTAAACAAGCCGCTCTGCAGATCTGACGATGTGCCTATTTTATGTTCAATAGGGGGGTACAAATAACCCACAAAGCATTAAAAAATTGGACATATGGTTCTTTGTCACAAATGCTCTGATGAAAAACACGGCGAATGCATGGGAAAAGCAGGCATGTTTGACTGTGATTGTAAACTCTGCAAATCACAGGATTAGAAATGTCAGCATCTCATTGGATTAGGTAAAGATAGATTCACTAAAGTAAAAAAGATGATTTCCTGGCTTTAAATAGATCCAAAGTGATTATGCGATCATTATGACTAGACAAGAAGAAGGCAATATGCCTACTAGTACCGAAGTAAAGAAGATAGTATCTGATGAGGTAAGGCCACTTCTTGAAAAGTTAACTGAACTTGTAGATAAGATGGAGCGATATCATGCACATGATATAGAGTTTCAGCAAAAACTGATACTTCTGATATCACAAATGTTCAAAAACCAAGAAATTTCAATGGAGGGATTCGATAAACTCGACTCTTTTCTACGAAAGGAATTTTTCTGGGGCAAGTAAATCTAAGTGGAATAACCTGTAAAACTGGATAAACTTTGAAATTTCTTCAAGTCGTTGTTTAGATGAATTGATCTTCACATTAAATAGCAAGATTTTTCAAAAACCACTATGGAAAAGTTTGAGCTCAAAATCTTAATAACCGAAAAACCAACTGACGCTCAAATCAAAAAACTTCAAGATTATTTTACTGAAGTGCCAATAGAAGAAATACTTGGCGGACTTTATTTTGCAAAAAATAGATGGAAAGCAAAAGATGCAGGAGTTCTCAAAGTGGGTAGAAAAAGCATCATAAAAAAAGAGATTCATTCTATAACGTCAGAGCAGGCACAATGGCGCCTCAAAAACTGGAAAATGATGATAGCGAATTACAGAAGACTTGGGTATAGTTATCCTACCATATCTAGAATAAAGAAACTTTTGGTAGAGACAAGCAAGAAAAAACCTAGATAGTCTCTTGCTTTCTTACCGTAGATGGTAGGGTTGAAGGCAAGTCGGGAATGCTTTGTCTTACCTGTCCTTCCAATACTGCATGCGCTTCTTCTAATATTTGACTTGTTTCTGCACTTGTTGCGTCCACGGTGAATGTATTTTCTGAGTTCATGGATGCACCTGCCATTATGTCCCCCAATATGTTTGACAAGTCTTGCATTGAAGAATTGGCTTCTGGCATAAGACCGCTCAAGCCCGTGCCTAATCCTTTGATGATTGACATGCATGGGCTTAGTGTAACCACAACATCTCCAAGCTCCGAGATTGTATTTAGTCTGAGTTGAATCTGCTCCATGGCTAATTTGGCCCCAACCACCATGTTCGTCATCTTTCTAATTTCGTGTAGTTCAGTTGCATATGCTTGTGAATATGGTTTATTGTGAGATCTTACTGCTTCTACTACTTTTTTGAAAATGTAATCATCTTTTTCCTTTAGTTTTCTAGAGATGGAATCAAGCTTAGAAATTTGGAGCTGGAGTCTTTTTTGTGCCTCATCAATCTTTGGCCTAAGAGGTGCATCTGGCTTTACTTTATCAATTACTTTCTGTGAGAGGCTATCTTTCTGAATATTCCATCTTGCTGCAAAGTTCATTATTGACTGCGTCTTGATCTGAATTGATGCTTTAAACATTCATGTTCTGCAATTGGGTGTAACCGCAGTGACAACTATCTGGAGTTACACACAAGTCTGCCACCTTTTGATAAGTAATGTTTCTAAATTCGAATTTAGAAATATTATTCATCAAATGGAGTCAGCCAAATGTAAACGTGTAGATCTGAAATCCAGGTTTTGCTATTATGGCAAGGGTATGTGAACCTGCCTGGGGAGATGAGATTATGTTGTACAATCTATTCTCGGAGACATGGACTATGCTATTTTGAGTGTCTTGTCCTGCATCGCTGCCTCCAATTGGCTTTCCATCAAGTAATATTTGTACATCTACTCCGGGAGCAGTAGCTACAATGTGAACATCTTTTGCAAAATATGGGAGAACAATCTTTCCATTATCTGACGACAGCTTCATACTGTCCGATAAATTTTGCCAGTCTCCATCTAGGTAAAAATGATCTTGTTGTAAGTTAGATGGAAGTGAATACGTGACAGTCAAATTTGGATGAAACCCTTCTTGGTTTCCGATGAAATCTCGTCCAGTTGCAAAGTCATAGCCAAAATAAAGTTCTGGTGTTTGTTGGTTAGAAAATACATGTGGTTGCAGGTTTACTAGTGACATGTTGGCATTTACATTAATTCCAAGTGCTTGTGCTCTTTGATTCAATAGATCTTGTATTGTTTGTTCTGTTTGATCATAATCTCCTTCTCCAAAATGAACATGTCGTATATGCCCAAGATAATCAGTTATGTATTCAGCAGGCCAGTATCTATTGCCAAATGCATTCCACGTTGAATGATCACTGTCCAGAACAACCGGATATGGTATATTGTATTTTTGTACTGCCATTTTTACATTGTCAATATTTTTTTCAAATTCAAATTCTGGTGAATGTATTCCTACAATGACTAGCCCCTTGTCAGCATACTTTGTATTCCATTCTTCAAGATATGGTAACGTGCGTAAACAATTGATGCAGCTATATGTCCAAAAATCATAAAGTACAACTTTGTTTTTTATTGAATTTTGTAGTTGGTCTGGTGTGGTATTAATGTATCCTGATATGCCAACTAGACTTGGTGCAACTGGATATTGGCTTTCATCAGTTGTTGTATTACTATAAACCGATTGTGTCAAAACAGAATTGCCAGTTGCACCTGGTTTATCAAGTGACATAAAATATGTTGCAACACCAGCTATTGCTACAATGACAACTATTCCTGCTACGATTGCATTTTTAATTTCTTTTTTCATTACCTCTTAACCTAATAGTGCATTATTTAGTAGGGGGAAGCTGGCTATGGCTGCTAATTGATTAGTATACACCAAGACTCCAAGTGTGATGATGAGAGCTCCCATTATAATTGAATAATACTTCAAGTGTTTGCTCATAGACCTGATAAATCTTGTAAACCTTGAAAAGAATATTCCCATTAGTATGAATGGAATGCCTAACCCTATTGAATATGAGAGTAACAGAATAAAGGCATGTCCTGGAGAAGTTGCGGCAAGTGTTAAGATGCTTCCCAAAATTGGTCCAATGCATGGAGTCCAACCTGTGGCAAAGGCTAGACCAAATACAAAAGAAAGAGGATAGCTTGTATTTGCCCTGTTAGGGATTATCTTTTTTTCAAAATTCAGTTTTGATATTTTTGAAGACAATAACATGAAAACTCCAAATGCAATGATTATGATTCCTCCTATGTGATTAAAGTCCGCAAATATTTTTCCTGTGGTAGTGGACAGGACACTATTGAGAACAACTCCTAATATTGAGAAAACAACAGTAAAACCTGCAACAAAAAATATTGTATTTAATAAAATGTTTAACCTGCTTGCAACAATGTTGACCGTACCATTGTTTTTCTGAAGATCAGTTAATGTCGTTCCCGAAATATACGCAAGAAATGCAGGAATCATGGGTAATATGCATGGTGCAAGAAAAGAGCCTAATCCTGCCACTGCTGCAATTCCTATACTTAGATCTACCACACATAAATGACGTTCTTTTTTTATTAATACCTTGTTCCAAATCTAATCCAAATTACTTCATTATGTCACTTTGAACTTTTTTCCAGCTTTTTCAAACACATCAAGCGATCTCGATATGTTATCTTTTGTAAGCCATGATGTGACTGAAATTCTTATTCTTGCTGAGCCTAACTTTACAGTTGGGTATCTTATCGGCTGTGCAAAAACTCCGTTATCAAAAAGATACCTGCCAAATTCCATTGTTTTCTTTTCATTTCCAATTATTATTGGAATTATCTGGCTCTGGGAATTTATGTTGTATCCAAGCGATTCCAAGCCGTTTTTTACAATCTTGATATTTTTCCATAACTTGATTCTCCTCTCTTCTCTATTTGATGCCATGTTATCTAGGGCAATTTGGACCAAAAAGTTTGGGAGTGCCGAAGTATAGATAAATGGCCTCGAAGAATTTACTGCAAACTCTACAATCTCTCTTTTTGAGGCAGCATATCCGCCAAATGCACCAAGACCTTTACTCAAACTGCTGATATACACATCAATCTTGTTTTCTACCTTCATGTGTGCAGCAGAACCACGTCCATCATGACCTGCGACAAAGTCGCCATGTGCATCGTCTAAAATTAAAATTGCGTTATGTTTATCGCATATTTCTGCAATCTCGCCTAATCTTGAAAAATCCCCATTCATGGAAAAGATACCTTCGGTTATCACAAACTTACGTCGGCCTTTTCTTTTCAGCTTGCTTTCCAAATCCTCCATATTGTTGTGTTTGTATATTGATCTTTTTGCATAAGATAACCTACACGAGTCTATGATGCTTGCGTGATTGAGCTCATCACTTAAAATCAAATCTCCCTTTTGTGGCAGAATGGAAATAATTCCCAGGTTTGTCATGTATCCAGTTGGAAAAACAAGTGATGCCTGTTGGGATTTATGACGTGCAAGCTTCCGCTCAAGTTTTTTAAATAAATTGTCATTTCCTGAAATCAATCTTGAGCTTGATTGCATTTGGATTTTAGTAGGGTTTATTGATCCTAGGCCCAGGTAATCATTTGATGATAAATTGACTAGTCTCTTTCTTTCTATTGTAACATATGGACCTGAAACTTTGCTGTCACGTAAATTGCGATACAAGTTTGCTTTTTTGATATCTTGCAATCTAGTGTGTATGAAATTGAATTTAGGCTTCAAGACCTATCTTTGATATCATCTCAAAGTCTCTGTCAGGAGAGTTTCCGCCTATTGTGAGGTATCCTCCTGTGATGATCCCATTTGCTCCTCCTAAAAGCGCTTT
>DATFDB010000075.1:0-8941 GCA_035252445.1 Nitrosotalea sp.
AGCTTGCAATGAGAGCAAAGATCTTGGATAAGATGGTAGAGAAAAAAATATTCAACTTCTATGATGTGTATGATTCCATATCTCGTTGTAGAGAGATTGGCTTGGAGTCTTTTATGAAGGAGCTTGAAATGTTATGAGTCAAAAGTTATCCATAAAAGAAAAACTTGCTGCGATCAAACAGGCAGACGATGAATTTGTTTATTTTATGGCATTTCTCTATGCACTTTCTACAGGTGAAGTGGGTTCAGTAGACTTGATAAAAACAGCTCAATCGTCGGGTTATGGGAAATATTCGAATACATTCAAAGATGTATTCAGATTGGGTGTTGGATGGGGCTATGGTCTTGCAAGAGCTTGTGAGATGATTGCTGCAAAATTCTCTGATAATACGGATCCATTAAAACAACTATTGGTGAAATTGGCTCAGGTGGTACGATTAGGAGATGAATTACGATCATTCTTTACAGATGAGATGTCAGCTACAATACACAATTACACAGTACGATATGAACGCAATTTAGAATCACAGAAGCTCTTTCTTGAGATGTTCTACACCATCTCATCTACTGCTATTTTTATGATATCAGGAAATTCAATCATGACTATGCTTATGGGTGGAACTGATTCTCAATTTGTATTTATGATGTCTTTTGTTGGTGTGATTGTAAGCATGGGGTCATTCATTGTAATTATGTACATAATATTTCCAAAGGATAGAGTATCTTTAGGAGATTATGATAAAGCACAGAAATTCCGAATGCTTCTTTACATGGCAATTGGTATGGGAGCCTCTGCCGGCATCGTATTATCTATTACTAATATAGTACCCTTACCGTTGGTGGCTGCAATATCCACTGCGCCGTTATTTATTCCGGGATATTATGCCAAAAAGATGGAAACTGGACTACAGGCACTTGATGAATGGTATCCCTCATTCATTAGGCATTTTGGTGAGATATACATGATGGTAGGATCTATGGGGCAAGCACTTGATGCAGTACTAAGAAGTAATTTTGGTCCATTACAAAAACAAATAATTTCTTTCAAGAATCGTATCAAGAATAGAATCAAACCGGAAATTGGATTTGAGTTATTTTCAAAAGAAGCAGGTACTGCCATCATAGTCTCTGGAAATACAATAATGTCAAATGCCATACTAAAAGGTGCCAATATGAATGAAGTAGGAAACAAAATTTCTGAAATATCATTGAAATTAAATGAACTAAGGGCAAAAAGAAGACAGACTTCTAGAACATTTGAGACAATCATTCTAGTACTTCATGCATTAACCATGGCAATTTTCGGTTTGATGAACAAATTAATTGAGGTATTCCACGAAATGGTCACGGGCACTCAGATTTCAAATAATGCCATAACATTAAGCCCAATAGATCCAAACTTTATGGCAATGATGATGCCAATTGTCATAATTGTTACTTCAACAATAAATGCATTAGCAATAAAGGTTGGACAAGGAGGGCTTTTCAAAACAGTTTGGTTTAACATTGCATTACTTACTGCGTTAGGTGGAGCAACAATGTATGGTACTACCATGGCATTATCAAAATTCTTGGAAAATCACATACTAAATCTAACGCCTACAACTGCGCACCTAATACTCTTTTTGAAAATATTTTAAGTCTCACATGATATGCAATATGTAGAACTAAAATTAGTTGATTTGTGTTTGGTAAACAGATTTTTTTAATAACTCATTTACGGTTTCTATTACCTGTTTCATGTCAAATGGTTTGTATACTATGGCATCTGCTTTTAATTTCTGCAATTCATCAATCGTCTCAGGCCTCACATCTCCTGTGATCATAACCATAATGGAATGAGGATTGATTTGACGTATTTTTTGCAAGACGTAAAAGCCATCATAGCCAGGCATCATGACATCAGAAAACACAAGGTCTGGAAAGATTTTTTTATACATCTCAACGGCTTGATTTCCTTCATAGGCCTTGCCTAGAACTTTGATATCGCAGATCTCCAAAAACTCTGAAAAGAGGTTTACAGTATCTTCGTCATCGTCTATTACTATGGCAGTACACCCTTTCTTAGATACCTTGCCTACGTCAATCATTCGTGTATCTATTTTTCTTATACTTCTAATATTAGATAGGTTGTAATTTTTAAACAAACAAAATAGGATGTTTTAGCCCAATTTTACAATAGCGTACAACTACCCATATTCGAAGAGGTAACTATTTTTAAAACCATTTGTGAATCTGCTTAGTGTCAAAAGTTCTTGGAATAATAGGCGGCGGTCAGCTTGGAATGATGCTAACTGAGGCCGCAAAAAATATGCCTCAATACATATCAAAAGTCATAGTACTAGATCCTACAAAAAATTGCCCGGCAGCAAGAGCAGGAGCAGAGCAAATCGTTGCAGATTTTAAAGATAAAAATGCCATAGTGGAGTTATCTATCCAGTCAGACATAATAACTTATGAAATAGAATCAGGAAATAGCGAAGTACTAGAATCATTAAAGGCTCCTGTTTCTGTAAGCCCATCCCCTTCAACCCTTAGAACAATACAAGACAAGTTTACACAAAAAACATTTCTTAAAGAAAACGACATTCCAGTACCAGAATTTCTAAAAATAGAATCTCTTGCAGAGTTGAAAGAAAAGATTCCGTCATTTGGATATCCAGTTCTTTTAAAGGCAAGACGTGATGCTTATGATGGGAGAGGGAATTTCAAAATAGAAAATGATGACCAAGTAGAATTTGCATACAAACTTTTTGAAGGTAGGCACATGATGATTGAAAAATATGTAGACTTTAAAATGGAAGTATCGGTTATTGCGGCACGTAATACAGTAGGAGATATTTCCACATATCCCGTGGTAGAAAACATACACAAGGAAAACATATTGGAGATGACCATTGCACCTGCCAGAGTAGATGCTGCCATAACAAAAAATGCAGAGAACATAGCAAAAAGGACAATGGAAGTATTGCACGGAGCAGGAGTTTTTGGAATAGAGATGTTTGTAACGCGAGACAATCGCATTCTAGTCAACGAAATAGCTCCCAGAGTTCACAACTCTGGACACCATACATTACAATCAAGTGAGACGTCACAATTTGAACAGCACCTCAGAGCTATACTAGGTCTGCCACTCGGAAGTACTAGGTTAAAGCATTATGCGGTCATGCATAATGTTTTAGGTCCAAGAAATTTTTCTGGTAGATACAAACCTATAACATTAGAAAACAATGAAGGAGTTTATTTGAAAATGTATAACAAAGATGAAACCAAGCCACAACGTAAGCTTGGCCATATCAACATAATAGACTTTAATGATACAAAAGACGTCGATGCACTAATTGTCAAATCCAAACAGACAAGAGACTTGATAAAATTCGAGCCGCTGAATTGATTTTTTATTTTTTCGTAACAAGTGCGTAAACACCACCCGCACCATATGCCGCAGCTATCATGAATCGAGATACGATTACTGCTACAATTTGATTTGAGACAAATGACGTATCAATGAAAACTGCAATAGGAATTGCGGCAAGAGATATTACACCAACAATTATTTGCTCATGGTTTGTAAGACCGCTAAATTTTTTCATAAATGTGTACGTGGATGCATTACCCAAGCCAATTCCAAGCAAGATAAGATATTGGTATAAAGGTGGAAATACCCCTATTGCGGCAAAGGGTGCAGCCCAACAAAGCCCATTGATTGCTTTTACAGCAGGCGTCCACTTTACGCTATTTTTCATTCTACCCCTTATTGAACCAAGTATGTATCTGAACTTACCAAAAATCACTCCAAATGTAATTACAAAACTGCCAAACCAGATTATCACATAATAATAAAACGGATCTTTATGTTCAAATGCCATTTCACTCAGAATTGACGCAGCACCGACAGATATCGCAACTCCTATAAATAATAGACCGAAAGCTCGTCTCACTTCAAGCGGAGAATTTTGCATAACTAATAATGGAATTATTCTTTCATATAATTTAAAAGATTGAGGCTGTCCATGTAGGATTTATTCATGCGTCTGGTTTCAAATTGCCAAGTTTATGAAAATTCTAGGTATGAAAAACGTCCAATCCATACAGCAATTTATTGAATTTTTGATGAATATTTGATCTTAGTTGGTTTTTTGTTAGTGATCATGATGAATTGGTTGTGTATTGTTCCAGTACTTTTTTTATTTCGTCAAGGTTAAATGGTTTGTAAATAATTGAGTTGATTTGTAATTCATCTAATTGTTGATCTGTTTCCACAGTAAGATTTGCTGTCACTGCCACAATCTTTGCAGCAGGATCAATTTTTCTGATTTTATTAATGGCATAAAATCCATCTGTTTTAGGCATCGCAAGATCAATGAAAACAACATTTGGTTGATACTGTTTATAAAGGCATACAGCTTCGCTGCCGCTAAAACCTCTTCCCAGTACGTGTAGACCCATAAGTTCCAGAATGTCAGAAAAGACCTTGGTAGTGTTCACATCATCATCTACAACTATACAAGTAATCACAAATGTTTCAAAACAAAGTCCATTTAAAAGGATTCATCTAATTATTTTTTGAGAATTTAATTTAAAATGAAATGAAAAACTAGCTTCTTAATATGTAGTATCATATACGACACATTCGGATGAATTTCAAGACAAAATTAGTCATAGGTGTTTTAACTATTATTTTTGTCTTGATAACATATGGTTTGTTTGTCAACGAGGTAAAAAAACTCCCGATAAACTATGAATTTATTTCAGAACAAGAAGGAAAAGATCGTTTGTTGAATTCCCCAAGTGGGAACCTGTCAGCACCATTTGGAATAAGAGAAACTCTAAGGGAGAATGTAATAAATACGACTGGAGACATCTTGGAGATTAATTCTACAATATTAGGTAAGGACCCTGTAACAAATAACATTGTCTTCTATAACGCTCACACCTTTTTTGTCGATAGAACTACTAGAAAGATCCAACCTTCAAATGAATATTTTACTTTTCCAGCCAATGTTCAGAAAAATGATTATGTATTTTTCCATCCCATGATATTTTCCAAAACTCCTTTTGTTTTTGACAAAATAGATTACATTAATGGTCTTGAGGTGTATGATTTCTCTTGTAAATATAATGAAGTCGACGTATCCTCAAGCCACCCACAATTTCCATCTTCAAAGATACTATCGGATGGAGGCTGTAGAGTTTCAGTCGAGCCTGCAACTGGAATCACAGTTTTCTTTTCCAAACAATGGGATGACTATTTTGTAAATAATGGAGTCAAAGGAGCAGATGTAGAGATTGGAGAAAAACATACCACTGCCTATTCTGAAAACATTCTAGTGGATACTGCAAAATCTACAAAAACACTATACTATTTTCTTGATCTAGTTTTTCCAAGTTTAATTGCCACAGTAGGAATCACAATATTATTTGTAGTACTTTTATTTGACAAGACAAAAAATCAAGCCAAAATCATCATACATACACAAAATGAAATGATAAAAAAAGAAAAACTGTCTGCAATAGGTGAACTTACGGCAAAACTTTCACATGATCTGCGAAATCCGATAAGTGTAATTAGTTTAACGATTCAAGCAATCGAGATGAGGATCCACAATAAACTGGACCCAAAACTTAACGAATATCTTCCAATAATAAATGAGGAAATATCCAGAATCAATCATCAGATTAACCAAGTATTGGGGTTTGTCAAAACAAGACCTCTAAACAAAAAGTTAGTTTCAGTTTCCAACATTTTAGCAGATTCTATTAGAAACATAAACATCCCAAAGAACATTTCCATAATACTGCCAGAAAAAGATTTTACTCTCATGGCCGACAAAATCCAAATGTCAGTTGCTTTTACCAACATTTTATTAAATGCAATAGATGAGATAGGAGAAAACGAGGGAAAGATAACAATACGCAGCAGCAATGAAAAAAATAATTTAATCATGGAGTTTGAAGATTCTGGAGACGGAATACCAAAGGAAAACATTAATAAAATTTTTGAACCGTTGTTTACTACAAAACAAACTGGGACTGGCCTGGGTCTTTCAAGTGTTCTTTCGATAATCGAGTCTCACGGGGGATCCATCTCTGTCAGATCACCGCCCACTATTTTCAGGATAATTCTTCCACAAAACTAGCATCTTTAATTTGAAAATAAACCTGCAGTGTAAAATACACCACTAGGCATACATAGTAGACTAATTTCCGAGTACAGAAATTGCTTGTATTGTTAGATTTTTTTGTCATGTAAACTGTGTATGTTTGTGCTTTTCATAAAACCTTTATTAAAATTCAGTATTGCATTAACGTATGCCTTATTCAAAGAAACCTCTTGTTGGAATTATCATGGGCTCAAGCTCAGACAGTAAAGTAATGCATGCGGCTGCAGAGGTTTTAGATGGATTTGGCATAAAACATGAAGATCAAATTGTATCTGCACACAGAACTCCCACAAGGTTATCAGATTATGCAAAACACGCGGAAAGAGAGGGGTTCAAAGTAATAATTGCTGGAGCTGGAGGATCTGCCCATTTGCCAGGCATGGTCGCATCGCATACAATAATCCCAGTAATAGGCATTCCAATAATGGTTTACAATGACAAGGGCCATTCTGACAAATTCAAGTTTTCTGCCTTTGGAGGACTGGACTCGTTGTTATCAATATCCGAGATGCCTACAGGATCACCTGTTGTTACAGTGGGGGTAAACAAAGCAGCCAATGCTGGCCTCTATGCAGTAAAGATTTTAGCAAATGAGTTTTCCGATCTTCAGAAAAAACTGAAAAGGTACAAAGAAGAACAACACAGAACAGTGCTCAAAGAGTCTGAAGAATTGCGAAAGCTTGGATTAACCAAGTTCACAAATAAAAAATTCAGAAAATAACAAAAAGACTCTCATCAAGTCATACTTTTAGATCAGAAATTTCATCTAGGTTTCTAGAAAAATATATTGGATAAATAGTTCCTGTTACTGGGTGTTTGTAATTCCACCTTTTATCATCTTGATTGATTTTTGTGAATTGTTCAGAATACGCAGGAGAAAGTAATCCATATGCAGCATCACCTAGGGTTATTTGGTCCGGTTGTGCAAGCGGCAATATCTTTGAAACAATTGTAATGCTATGCCCAATCAAGTCAGGGTCTGATCCAAGAAAGACAATCCTATTTTTACCCGCATCGATTCCTATTCGTACCCTGATGGTAGGCAACCCAAAACTTGCAAAGATTGGATTAAGGGAATGTTTTATTATCATATTCATCGAATTCGCACATCTTACAGCATTTTCCGCCATGTTCCCAAATTCTTTAAGCTCTGGAAAGAAAGCTATGACTGCATCCCCGGTATATTTCAGTACAAAGCCTGCATGTTTTGATACTATGACAGACATTTCTTCCGAAAATACTTTGACAAGTCCTGAGAGATTTTCTGAGTTGAGTGTAGTTGCAAGATTTGTAGATCCTACTATATCCACATAAAGAACTGTAGTGTTAATCTCTTGTTCTGGCCAAAGGTTAAGAAATCTGCTTGCAATGTATTTTAGAAAGGCCTGCGAATACGAGTCTGACATTTTCATTTTGTACAGTGAAAAATTTCGTTTTACACGGGTCATGCTCTCTATTACTACAGAGTCATCTGGAGAAAGAATTTGAAACTTGACAGTTGGTTTGAGATGAGAAATAACGGATTCAAGTACGTCTAAAGATACAAATTTCTTTTCAAGTATGTCATAATATCCTTTTTCTCCTTCAATTTGTGGAGGCAAATGTTTCATTTTTTCGGTGGCAAACCCAAATGGAAAAGAAGTGTTTTGACTCTTGGCTGCGGTTAATATCACGCTATCATATTCATTGAGTGCTAATGCTTGTTCATTTTCTACCCCAGAACCAATATCTATCACTCTAGAAACGGGAAAGATGGTGATCTTGCCTGTTTTTGAGTTGGATTTCATTATTTCGACTACATCATTTTCTATGGCATCTGGAACGGTCACTTGAACTACATATCTGTCTTGGAATTCTGACCTGTACATCTCAGTCCCTTTTGCTGCATGAACTTTAGAGCCAACACCTTTTCCCCTGCCTTTTACTTTGGTGATGTTTACAGACACATCAATTATTCTAAGTGCGTCGCTTACTCCCATCAGATCATTTCTAGGAATTTCAGCCTCTATTCTTATCATTTAGCTCATCCAAGACAACGCCAGAGAAATACCAAATTTAAGTTAGTGTGTGATTTTCACAGTTCCTATTCATTATGTCAATTATCTAGCAAATCTGTACATTCGCAGGATTTTCTAAATTTCTAGGATGAAGTTTGCATATAACGTATATTTTCACACTGAAATTGTGAACCTGCCAGTTTCATAATTGTGCTTTTTGCCATTGCTTCAGTAGTTGGCAATACGCGGATAATCACCTTATTTTTTTCTATCTTTATTACGATGCTCTCAAATACCGATTTGTATTTTGTTACCTTTTTTCCATCGTACATGTACATCATTCCCTGCGGAATCAGCATGCCATCTTGAATTAATGCATTAACTTTTCTATACCCAGATGTTTGTGGTATATTATTCATACTTAGAATATCAGATATTATTTTTGGCTCATCAAGTACTGTGTTTAGTATATTTTTTTTATCATAATCTCCAATAGATTCAAGGATTACTTTAGCTAGTACCACGTCCTCTATAGCTATCCAGTTTTTGTCTTTTCGTTTGCTTTCTTCAAGTATGACTATCTTGCGAATGATTTGCCTTTCAATGACATCCGTCTTACTGCCAAACAGCTCTTTCAAGACAGAATCTAATTTTTGAAAATCTTTTGCCGCTTCGCTAACAGTGATACCGTATTTTTCAAATAACCTGTCTTGTACTTTTGCTAGTATTTTCTCGCCCAGTATAGTTTTTAATGTATTTCCAAATGTTTGCGCAATGAGTG
>DATFDB010000076.1:0-4650 GCA_035252445.1 Nitrosotalea sp.
TACTGAAGTATGTGGTTTGTATTCTTGTCCTTGAAGAGTTCTCCTGTGTCAATACTCACGTAAGAAACACCCCCGTGATCCAAGCCATATTCCGTAATTGCACGATTTTACTTTTAAGGAATGCGTACAAATCATCCCAATAGACATCTCATGGATGTCATCATGCTTGGACTTGTTGGCCAAACTTTATAGAAGGTTGTACGAGATGTAATCAGGTTTTGCAAAATCTAGTTGTGGCAAAGTTTGGAGGAAGTGCTGTAGGAGTAGATGGCACACTCATACCTACTATAATCAAGAGGATAAATGAATTAAAAAAAGACGGCAAAGTGATTGCGGTTTTTTCTGCACCGTTGACTATACATGATGGCAAACAAAGGTCATTGACAGACATTGCACTACATCTTGGCCAAAAAGCAGAAAGCGGACAGAGCTTTGACATTGAAGAGATACGCAAGCCCTACCTGAAGATACTGGAACTTGTAGATGGGAAACTACAAGATGAATGCAGAAAAACAATAGATTCTTTCTTGAAAAAGGCAGCGTCTTCACTTGAGCATACTGCACAGAAAAAGGAATTTGCAAACGAGACTAGAGCAAGAGTGCTTGCATATTCAGGAGAAGTGCTGATGTCAAACGTCATGAGCTTTGTTCTGAAAAGCGCCGGCATAAAGGCAGATGTTGTAAGTTTTGACGCATGGCCAATTATAACAGATAACAACATTGAATCGGCAAACTTTCTTGCCACACAGTCATCTGAGAACCTAAAAGGAATGGAAACACTTGTCGAGAAAAATGATGTAATAGCAATTGGTGGATTTATCGGCAAGACAATAGATGGTCTTGAGACTACATATGAGCGAGGTGGCTCTGACAGGACTGCTGCAGACCTTGGGATATTGTTTAGCAAAAAATACAGCACAAAGATTGATTTTGAAAAGGACAGCGCTGTACTATCTGCAGATCCTAGAGTAGTAAAAGACGAGCTTGAATACATAAAAGACCTATCCTATAACGAGGCAAGAATTGCAGGCATGTTTGGCATGAAGATACTTGACCCAATTGCAATAAAGGAGATTGTTGAGAACGGCGTAGACATGCCAATAATAATAACAGACATGGGAAAGCCTGACAAGATAACAACTATTCAGAGAAGCCCTGGGAACAGCAATGGCCATCCGTTAAAAATTGTAACAGGAAAGAAGAACTGCGCCATACTTCGAATGGAGAGCAAGTCGGCAGAAGATCTTTTCGAGTCGCTTGAAAAAGACAAGAGGTACAGTGAATTTGTTGTCTTGTCTCCCTTTACAAAGGACGACATTGAGTTTACAAGAATTCTCTTTTTGGATGGAGATTATGTGAAACGCAACGAGCGATATGTGTTGGGCTTTGACCCTTTAGCGTCAATTACATACAACAGGGGTGTGATAACTTTGATTGGCGACGAGATGTGGAGAGTCCAGCAGATTGCATCAAAGGCAAGCTCAAGAATTGGAGAGGCAGGACTTAACATCCTAAACATGGATGCACAAGAAGAGACATCACGCATAATCATTGTAACAGAAGACAGCGGAGATAACATAGAAAGGGCAATCCGTGCTGTTCATGCAGAAAGATCAAAAATAAAATTTGTCTAGGCTTGCCTAGAGAATTACTTTTTCCTTTTTCTTCGTGCAGCCCTTTGGTCTGCAACTCGCATGTGTTTGCCTTTTTTTCTTGCAACCATTTGCTTGTAAAATGCCAATGGCATGTTTTGTATCTTTCTATGTATTTGAAAAAACCAATTAAAACGATTGACCCCTACAAGCCTTTACCTGTAGGAAGTCAAACTGGGTTTATTCTTGGGCCTTTTATCTAGAATCAGCCCGGCGTTACCCAAAACACGCGCTATTGTATATACGTCGAGGAAATATTTAGAGTTGATCTATATAGTTCAGGTATGTGCATTGGCTAGAACCATCAGTACGAGCGCAGCGCCTATACATGCATACCACTTGAAGTTGCTCTTAGATGCAAATACGGTCTTTGTGGACATGGCCTCGTCTCTTACAGCAGACAGGCGTGCCCTTCTCATCTCAAAACCATTTCCAGCCAAGCCTACTACAAGCAATGCAGCAGCCGCAAATGAGAGGATGTAATTCATGGCATACAATACTGTATTCCCGCATTTAAAGAAAGCATAGATTCTCGTCTTTGGTTTTTTGATTTCCATCTAAATTCTTTAAATTACCAAAATGTATGCCAAACTGTATGAAAGAGCAGGGTAAAATTTGGATGAACGGCAAACTTGTTCCATTCAAGAACGCAAAGGTGCATGTTCTTACCCATGCGTTGCATTATTCGACTGCAGTCTTTGAGGGAATCAGGTGCTACAAGACAACAAAGGGCCCTGCAATTTTTAGGCTGCAAGAACATGTGGATAGGCTATTCAAATCTGCAAAAATTTACTCAATGAAGATTCCTTACTCAAAAAAGGAGATTTCTGATGGAATAATCAAGACAGTGCAGGCAAGCGGTCTGAAAGAATGCTACATCAGGCCCATTGCGTATTATAGCTATGGAGTCCTTGGGCTCACGCCGACTCCAAACAAGATAGATGTAGCAATAGCATGCTGGGAATGGAATACTGGAGAGTCAAGTGCTGGAAAGGTGCGCGGCGCAAGATGCAAGGTTTCAAGCTGGCTTAGAATTGATTCCAGATCACAACCAATGCAGGCAAAGGCTGCATCAAACTATGCAAATGCTGCACTGGCAAGAGTAGAAGCTCTAAAGGATGGATACGATGAAGCAATAATGCTAAACTATCACGGCAAAGTCTCAGAGGGAAGCGCTGAAAACATCTTTACAGTAATCAAAGGAGAGATTGCTACACCTCCGCTAAATGCTGGAATTTTAGACGGGATTACAAGAGACAGTGTAATAAAAATAGCAAGGTCTGAGGGAATCAATGTGGTTGAACGCGAAATAGACAGAGATGAGCTTTACATAGCAGATGAGGTATTTATGACCGGCACTGCTGCAGAGGTCAAGTCTGTCACAGAGATTGATAACGTTCTAGTGGGAGACGGCAAGCCGGGCCAGGTTACACGCAAGCTGCAGGAAACATTCTATGAAGCATCTCGCGGCAAAGACGAGCGGTTCTCGGAATGGCTTGTACCAATCTAAACCTTGAAAGGTTCAATTAAGACTTGGGAGTACGATACTTTATGGTGCTCTCAATGGTTGACCAACACAAACCCAAGTGCTACATATGCAGCAATGTGTTTGAAAACATAGAGGCACTAAGACGACACCAAGAAGTTGACCACAAAGACTTTGTAGAGTTTCACAAAAACATGGACGAGCACGGACCTGCACCAGGAGATGTTACGGTATTTTAGGCGAAAAATGTGCAAGCCCTGACGCTGGACCTGTTTGTTGGTTTTGCAAAAAGGGTCGACACCAGGAATGCATGGGAAAGATTCCTACAGATGCCAAGTCGGAGGGACCCCATGACTGCACCTTTGACACAAAAC
The DNA here is from genome assembly GCA_035252445.1 of Nitrosotalea sp. Lineage (GTDB taxonomy): Archaea > Thermoproteota > Nitrososphaeria > Nitrososphaerales > Nitrosopumilaceae > Nitrosotalea. Next base: position 3,513 of record DATFDB010000076.1, read on the forward strand.
TTGTAGACTGTCAATGCTTGCACTAGATTACACTGAAAACTTGGGTTATCATAAAAAATGAATTTAACATTATAACCAAGGCAGAGAAACTGGATTAGATTTGTAAATTATTACTCGTATCAAATGGCTTTGTTGCGGGCAAGTTTTTTTCTTTTTGCTATGAATTTTTTTCTCAGAGGGCCGTCGATGAATGTACTCATCAAGAGTATCATGCGTGATAAGATATCATAAAAATCAGTATGTATCTTTTGAACAAACCTAAAAGCCTATATTCTATAATGGAAAGTTTTTTGGAATTTTTGTCCAAGACCCACTGATTAGCAGCGGGTCTAGTTGTATTTGCAACCATAAAGTTCATTTCAAGTTCACCTATGCATTGTTTACAAGAGTGTTTGTATGGAAATGCGTTATCATACAAGAATACCAATAATAAGAAGTTAGTACTTTACTAATACATGCAGAAGGCAGAGAAGAAAAAGCCTGTAATTGATGCAGATGGCTACAAGCTTTCAAAAAAGGTTATCAAAAAGCTGCCAAAAAGCGATTTAAGTCTCAAAGTAGAAAAAGTATTGGACGATATAGCAACTGGAAAAGAGAAATTAGTCAAATACGAAAATTTCGATGAGTATATCAAGCATGTTAAACAAGTCTTAAAAGACTAAATCTTGCATCTGGTAGAAGCACGGGATAACACAATAGATAAAAAATTAAAGAAATTCAAATCCGATAAAGCCTTAGTTGAAGGCTATTTTCGGGTTTTGGAAGAATTGAAAACGATGCCTGATCCGAGAACTGTTGGCAAGCGGAAACATGGAATTTATAGAAATTGTTATGCTATTCACATTACAAATAATCTCTCTTTGTTTACACCAAAGGGCTCACCCCTCCCTTCTACTAGGTCCCTATTTTCTTGTATTATCTCCTCAATTTCTTCACTTGAGAATTCTTCTGACATTATGAGTCACTCCATAACATGTGAGATTAACAATTTAAAAACAGCGGGTCTAGTGGGATTTGAACCCACGGCATAGGGATGTCTCTGAAATGATCATAAGAGTCCCTCGCTCTACCTGGCTGAGCCATAGACCCGCAAAATAGCAGACACTCTAGTCGTTATTAAAAGGATTTGAAAAATTAT
>DATFDB010000077.1:0-5710 GCA_035252445.1 Nitrosotalea sp.
AGATACACTACAAAATCATAAAAAATAACAAAAAAGGAAAGATTTCAAGGCTTCCTTAAGAATTGTTTCTCTTTACTTCTATTTCTATAGTAGAAACATTCCTAGAGCGTCCATCTTGTGATTGAAGCTGTTCTGATCCAATCTTGATGTTTCCAATTGAGAATCCAGCATGCTCAGTCTTGCGTGAAATTATTTGTGCAACATCAACTGCACGACCGATGCTTAGTCCTCTTGCCTTGATAGATACTTTTGGTTGATTTGCCAGCTGTATGAGCGTAGAAGTAACATACGCCATCAGAGGCTTCTTGCCTATGTAGATAGTTTCTCTAGATTCGGACATGTGCCTCCTATCTCTGGGGATAATTTAAATCTAAGAATAAAAGAAATGTTGCAATGAAAATTCTTCTGATATTATTTTTTTCTCTTGGCATAATTGGAATCAATTCTGTCTACGGATACGGAGAAATTTCTACTTCAAATTTTAAAATAGTTAATTCTCTTGGAGAAATCATTAACTCTCCAGTAATAGACCAACAACTTAACTTGCAAACTTCATTACAAAATGTAAGCCAAAAAGATGTAGATTGGGCATATGTTGTTCAAATAATTGATTCCAATGGTGCAGTGTCAGATTTGAATTATGCTACAGGTTCGCTTGTTGCTAATCAAACTCTTACAACAGCTCTTTCTTGGACACCACACACAAGCGGCACATACAAGATTCAAGTGTTTGTATGGGATAATTTACGGGACATTAACCCACTAGCACCCATGTCCACATTTACAATCACTGTAACTTGAATTTTAAAAAGTGGACCGGGTGGGATTTGAACCCACGATCTCACCCATGCCAAGGGCGTATCCTACTAGGCTAGACGACCGGCCCGTTTTAATCAGAGTTTGGATCTGATTTGCATTAACTTTTTTTGTGAGGTTATTAACGTTTAGCGTGAAGTAGAAAATTAGCTTGACCAAAATAGCATAAGATATTTAACTATCAAGAATTGAATTCTTCGCGTGGTAATAGAAAACAAAGCAATAATTTCATACATTCAAATTCAAAAAGAAGATCTGGCAGTTTTTAGATTTATTCCAAAAGAAGGCGAGCTGCCACAATACAAGTCTGGTCAGTTTGTTACCTTAGGAGCTCACGTACAATCAGAAAACAAAGTGATTAGAAGAGCATATTCAATTGCATCAAATCCAGAAAATCGAAAATATATTGAATTATACATCAGATGGGTCAGAAAACCATTACCTGGTCGCCTTACAACTGTTTTATTTAGCGCAAAAGAAGGAGACGAGATTACATGGGTAAAGCCTACAGGTGCATTTACAATCGAAGAAAAGAAACCAAATGGTGAGCCAGATGATAGAAGAATCGTTTGTCTAGGAGGAGGTACTGGTTTGGCTCCTTTTGTAAGCTATGCGCGCCACCTACATGATACTGGAAGCAAGAGAGAGATAATAGTTTTACATGGAGCAAGTTATGTTGACGAACTTGGCTATAGAGAAGAGCTGACTCGACTTGAAGAAGAAAGTCTTGACAGAGGCAAAGACAAGTGGAATTTCAGATACAGGGCAACAGTAAGTAGACCAGATGAGTGGTTCAACAGGACTTGGAATGGGCAAAAAGGAAGAGTAGAAACTTTCTTACAATCAAAGAATGGAGAGGCATCTACGCTTGAAAAATTAGTAGGAGAAAAAATCACCAAAGATAACACAGTGTTTTTCATTTGTGGATGGCAGGGCACCATAGATGGTTGCCTTGATGTGTTGACTCCAAAGGGATTTGTAACTGAAAGAAACAAGAGAGCTGACAAAAGCTTCGAGATCAAATACGAATCCTACGGATAAACAAATTCATTTGAAAAGATAATATGCTATTGTTCTGGCCAAACTACGGGGACGTAGGTTAGCTTGGATAGACTGCCAGCCTCGGGCGCTGGATGTCGTGGGTTCAAGTCCCATCGTCCCCATACCTATAACATCTACCCAAATTCAATCAAGGATTGAAATATGCCAAACAAATACAAAAAACAATTGACGATAGCAATCTATCTAGCACATTTGAATCCAGTTACTAAAGCACACGTCGAGATCATTAATGAATTAAAAAATCATGGAGAAGTAAGAGTCCTCCCAGTTATCTTCAAAATTGATGGAAGTGAAATTAACAGTAAGAGCTTTCCATTCAGTTATGAGCTACGGAAAAAAATGCTCCAGGCAGTATTCAATGACTCCATAGCAATAATGTCAAATTACACATTTTATGCACCATTTGCAAAATATATGCCACCACTGATTTCGCCATATTCATGGAATATCAAAAAGCAGATTTTAGATGGGGTTAAAGCAGATTATTTCACATATACCGGAGACAAGGCAGAGGCTTTTGTTCTAAGACTATATGGATTGAACCCAAAAGTTGGCAAAAGAAAAGAAACGTCGGCTTCGTTTGTAAAACAAAAGTTGTTTGAGGCTGCAGAAGGAAAGGACACCGACTGGGAACGCTATGTGGAACCTGAGGTTGTGAAGATAATACATGATAATTGGGATGTTGTAAAAAAATTTGCCAATTCCCCTGATCTTACGTACAGAGTGCTTGGTATGAAATTTCCAAGCACTGGATTTTGGTAGAAATAGATTAATTATAGTCATAGTTGGTTTTGTATATGAAATCTTTTGTTCCCGAATTTGTTTGGTTTGATGGGAAATTTGTAAGAGACAAAGAAGCAAATGTTTCTGTGATGACCCATGCAATACATTATGGGACGTCAGTTTTTGAGGGATTGCGAGGTTACTGGAATTCCAAAAATCTCTACATTTTCAGGCTGCATGATCACATTAAGAGATTTAGAAATTCTGGAAAGGTGTATTCAATGTCATTAAAGTTCACAGATAAACAAATAGCTGATGCAATAACTGGACTTTGTAAAAAAAATAACGTAAAAGAATCGTGTTACATACGTCCATTTTATTTTGTTGGACGTTATGGAATAAATCTACATGTGACAGAAAGTAGTCCTACCCATGCGGCAGTAGTTATGTTTCCGTTTGGAGATCTATTCAATAAGAATGGAATTAGAGCTGGCATTTCATCATGGCGAAGAATTCATGACATTTCTACCCCTCCTCTTGCAAAGATGGGGGGTAATTACTTGAATTCCATATTGGCCACCCAAGAATGTAAAAGAAATGGATACGACGAGGCCATATTGTTAGATCATCTTGGAAACATAAGCGAAGCACCAGGTGAGAACATATTCATACTCAGAGACAACAAATTGATAACTCCGTCGTCTAGCTCTTCAGCTTTAGAAGGAATCACAAAAGACTCGGTAATCAAAATAGCAAAAGATCTAGGTTATGAAACAACAGAGCGTGAGATTCCCAGAACCGAGATCTATTTTGCCGATGAAGTGTTTTTGACTGGCACTGCAGCAGAGATAACACCAATTATTTCAATTGATGGAAAAAAGGTCGGAGATGGACAAGTTGGTAAAATTACGCAACAAATTAGGAACACTTATTCAGAAATCACAATAGGAAGAAACAAAAAGTATTCTCGTTGGATAACTCCAGTGTATTGATATGAAGATCATACAGATTGGAGTTGGTGGATTTGGCAAAAATCACGCAAGAATTCTTTCTCAACTTGGAGCTCTTTCAGCAATCTGTGATGCAGACTCGGTAAAAGCTAAGGAATTAGGAGAAAAATACTCTGTCAATTACTATTCAAATATCGATTCGCTCCTAGAGAAAGAACAATTCGACGGTGCGTTTGTTTGTACTCCTACTTCAACCCATTTTGAAATCGCCAAAACATTATTGCAAAAGAAAAAAAATGTTTTTGTTGAAAAACCTATGACATACCTGTCTCGAGAGGGCGAAGAATTACTAGAATTATCAAAGAAGAACAAAGTCATTCTGACATCAGGCTATATTGAAAGATTCAATCCTGCAGTATCCCTAGTCAAAGAATACGTCAAGACAAAAAAATATGGCGAGCTAATTATGCTTGAATTCCACAGAGAAAACAGAATGCCTCTTCACATCAAGGATGTAGGCATAATTTATGATACTTCAGTGCACGATATCGATACAGCAATGTGGCTTTTTGATGATGTCCCAGAGGTTGTTTTTGCAAGATCTGGAAAAATAAGACATGAGCATGAAGACTTTGCTACAATAATGCTAGGTTTTAAAGAAAACAAAGTAGCCATTATTTCATCAAACTGGATAACTCCAATCAGAGTCAGACGGTTCAATGCAGTTTGTAGTGATGCAATAATTTCCTCAGATTTTATCACACAAGAAGTGAAGATAGAAACGAATGCAGGAGCTGAGATTCCACGTAAGGATGTAGAAGAACCACTTCTTTTAGAAATTAAAAACTTTATTGCAGCATCAGAAAGAAAAGAAGAGATCAGAGTAAGGCCTGAACATGCAGTAAATACAACAAAGATAGCTGAAGCGGCACTTTTATCTAGCCATAAAGGAACTCCAATTTATCTAGATCTAAAATGAACAAGAAAATGATAGAAATTCTTGCATGTCCTATAGACAAGCATTTTCCACTTGATATTTTTGAAATTTCATCAAAAGACGAAATCGTTTCAGAAGGAGCAATATTTTGTTCCAAGTGTTCTCGGTTTTACCCTATAATTGATGAAATTCCAATCATGTTGCCAGATGAGTTACGAGACAAAAATCAAGATATTGAATTTTTGAAAAAAAACAAGGATAACCTACCTGAAAAAATAACCAGCAAAGGATCACCCTGGCATCTGTGATAAAAAATGGTCACAAATTTTGTGTCAGATAAAGCAAAACTTGGCAAAAATGTAAGGATATGGCATTTTGCATATGTGGGTGATAACACCGAGATTGGCGATAATGTAAAGATTGGTTCCCTAGCGCATGTTGATTACAATGTAAAGATTGGAGATAACACTATGATAGAAGGCATGGTATACATCCCACCGCTTTCAAGAATTGGAAAAAATGTATTCATTGGCCCTGCGGCATCTCTTACAAATGATCCTTATCCAGCAAGCAAAAAGATGATTGGTGTTACAATAGAAGACGGGGCAGTAATAGGATCAAGAGCAGTCATAAAAGCTGGAGTAACAGTGGGCAAAAATAGCGTAGTGGCAATGGGAGCAGTTGTTACCAAAGACGTTCCACCAAATATGGTAGTTGTAGGAGTTCCTGCCAGAGTCAAATATTCTCGCGAAGAATATGACAAAAAGAAGAAAGACTGGGAAAACAGCTAATTTTTGATCTGTTTGTGAAATATCCAGTTTTTTATCTTTGACATGATAAAGATCCAAAGTACAACAAGCAAGATAGCAATGACTGCTTTCATGCCTGAATCCAAAAATTCATCAAATCTTCCAAATCCATGTATCTCAATTGGAGCAATTATGCTAAATAGAAGACCACCACCAGCTATGATCATTACCCACATTATGAAGACATAAACGTAAATTGGCGCTTTCATATTTTCACATCCATCATAAATGCAGTTATGATTGCAAGTGCCGCAGAAAATAACGCTAACTTGAAAATTGTAAACCCTACTTCTTTCTCAGTCATCGGTCTATTGGCTACAATCAAGCGGACTAGAGTTACTGGAGCATCTTTATCAGCAGTTGCTTTAAGCTTGAAGTCTTCTGTATGTTCTACAGGATTTGATTTCAATTGT
>DATFDB010000078.1:0-4530 GCA_035252445.1 Nitrosotalea sp.
CTCATTTTCCTTTCAACTAGACCCTTGTTGATCAGATCTTTGAGGCCAAGTTTGTCAAGCAATTCTTTTCTACCTTTTGGTACAATTACGGATTCAGCAAAAATATAATTTAGCTTAATTCCTTTTTTTACCTTAGTTAGAAGTGGTTCTATTAGGTCAAGCGGGACTTCGGTAAAAATTTCGTATACGAAATCATCTGCATTTTTATAAATTGACTTCCATTGTTCCAGAACTTTGACAAATCCTTTAATCTGCTGCCCTCCAGCCAATGCACCTATTCTTTGAATAAACTTCATAGGAACGTCACCAAAATCATGATTTTCAAAATATTTCCTGTTTTTGGAGAGAAACAAGAGAGACGGTACCTGTGTACACATGGTTTTGCCATACGTGGTTAGATCATACATGCCGTCTTTGTCTTTCATTATCAGGCCTGCATTTGCTAGACGTTCAAAATTTCTATGTACCTCTTGAACTGTAGCATGGAGCTCCTTTGCCATATTTGAGATCTTTGATTTTTTTTCCAATAGTTTGAATATTATGTTTAGGCGTTGTTCGCTTGCAAGTTCAAGAAAGTCGTTTGCCGCATTTTCATATATGTCAGTCACTGACAGATTTTTCCAAGTTATTTATGTAAAGCTTTGCCCTTGCATTATGCTCAGTTAACTTAGTTAAGTAATCCATTAAATCGTAGAAGTAAAACTAAGAACAATGTTAGAAATTCAAGACGATAACAACAAAGAGACGCAGGAGATTTTATCTGATGAGACCAATAGAAGAATCCTAGAATCAATCATGACGACGCCAAAATCTACAAGCCAATTATGCGTAGAATGCAACATTCCAATTAGCACAGCATACAGAAAGATGCAAAAATTATCGGATTATAAGATGATACGAAAAATTGGAACAATAAACGAATCAGGAAAAAGGGAGATACTGTACAAAAGCAATTTCTCTGTACTCAACAAAGTCCTAAAATGAGTATTTGTTAAACTAAAATACGGTTTCATTTTTTGATAAATCGTGATTACCGTCAACTGTAGAGATATTCCTTCCATAAAGTCACCACTGGCAGTTTATACTTCTGATAAGGTTGGAGCAATGCCAGCCTTGAAACTACACGAATTTGTCCTTGCGCCAATAGATGATGAGGAGATAAATTCCGCAGATGTTATTACTGCAATCAAAATGTTTCTTACATCTATTAGCTGTGAAAGACACTTTGCAGTGGTGCAGAAAAATAACGTGATTAATGTAGTCTCTCTTGATGGCTACAAACTAGAATCATTCCCACAAGGCAAATCAGACCAGTTTTTCTCATGTATTCATTGTGGACACATTACACAATTTGAGACAGTTCACAATAACCATATGAAAATTCATTATCTATAAAATGCAATAGCGATTAAAATCCAAGTTTTGATGTGTTTCGCTATTTGCCACTAATCTCTGTCAATTAGCAACTACTTCATAAAACACTGGTTTTGGAGGAGTTTCCATGTATGAATGTCCTTTGGATTGAATCCGGAAGTGTTCTTGGGTTTGGTGCATTTTTTCAAATTTTTCTTGGCTTTCAAATTCTACCAAAAGAGTATGCTTACCAGTACGAGTTGCCAATAGCCTACGGCTAACAAACCCATCAAACTTTGCCAAGTCTTTATTAGACTCGTTAACCCATTGTTTGAATTCTTCTTCCGTTCCTTTTTTCAGTTGAACTTCAACTACAGCTACGAACATAGAATTTTTCGATGTTTAATGGATTTAAGAGGATTTCTAATATTCTCATTTTTAGCAAATGAAAATCAGTTCCACAATAATGCTAAATACGGGATTACGTTCGATCAGAGATATGAATGAGAAGATGATGATATTTGGAGCAATTGCAGCTGCAATAGTGGTTATGACTACACTTGTATTCCCTTTCTGGAATCTCATTCCCAATACTGTAACTGAAGTGGTTACAGTCAGGCAATCAGACTCAAGTGGATGCTATGTTGAGACTAAAGACCATTTTGTTGTAAAGATACCTCCATGTAATGCACAGCCAGGACAAAACATCACTGCAACGTTTGATGCCAAAGTCAGAGAACGTGAGAAACAGATCTAAAGCAGTTTTAGTTTTTGAGTTACCTTGTCAATCATGTCTTCAGGAGCAGGACCTATAGATATGCAGGTAACTGTACCAGGCTCAATTTGAGTATGTCCTGCATCGGTCACTTCTGACCACGGTAGATCAAGAGATATGGCGTGCCTTTTTACGTCCTCAAGTTCGGACAAACTTGAAACCTTGAGTACTACTTTTTCTTGTCCGTATTCTGCCCATTCATCATACCATTCCCTGCGGGATTTTCTAACATGTTCTGCACCTAAGACACATGCATGTCCTACTTGAGCAGCAATCTTTCCGGTACCCATTCCAAGGTCTCGCCTTACTACTATTACCTGCTTGATGTTACCCATACCAACTTTGAATTAATATAGTACATGTTAAACTTTCGAGTTGAGATGTTTTTAGTTAGGCTACATGTCAAGTCTCTAATGCATGAAGAGTTTGTTCCAATATAGCAAACAGGAAATTATATTCCAGACAAGGAAGGGTAAAAGCAATGAATACCACTCAAGTCATCAGACCATCGTGCTCATTTTGTAATACTGAGATGAGATTTGTAGAAGGCGATATAATATTTGGTGAAAAGTGGTTTCACAAAGATTGCGCTCCAAAATATAAGACTAGCCATCCTAATTACAGCATACCACCATAAACGTCGAATTTCTTTTTGTAGGTCTTGATGTTTGATATAAATAATTGATACAAAGTATCAATGTGTGGATTACGACGTAGTTGTTGCAGGGGGAAGTGTGGCAGGTCTCTTATGTGCAAGAGAAATCGCAGCACGAAATCACAGTGTTCTTGTGATAGAAGAAGACTATGAGATTGGTACACCCGAACATTGTGGGGGACTAGTAAGCATACCTGCCATGGATGAGCTTGGAATAATTCCAGTAAGAGCTACACTTGACAATAAAATACGTTCAGCCCGTTTGATCTCACCATCAGGAAAAGAGTTTGTCCTCGATGCAAGACCTCAACAAGTCATAGTACTTGACAGACGAGAGTTTGACAAACAGATTGCACATCAAGCGAAAACTAACGGAGCTGAAATACGAGTAAGAGCATCGCTACGCGAAATAACAAAGGACGGAGTAAGAACCAGTGATGGAGACATCAAATGCAAGATAATAGTAGATGCAAGGGGTGTTTCATCTCTAATTAACAAAGACCGCACAGGCACACTTCAATCTGCACAGTATGAAGTATTTGCAGATTGGATTGACAAAGAAAGAGTTGAAGTATACCTCGATCAAGAAAAGTACCCTGGATTCTTTGCATGGATAATACCAACAAGGAATGATGAAGCCAAGGTTGGAGTTGCAGGCAGAGGAATAAACTCAGCCGTAGTACTGGAAGACTTTTTGAAACAAAAAGGAAGATACTCCACCGTACGAAAGATATTTGCACCCATATGGATAAAAGGCCCAATCAAGGAATTTGTAACAAAAAACATTGTGACTGTTGGTGATGCAGCAGGGCAAGCCAAACCTACAACTGCAGGAGGAATTTATTCTTCAGGGCTTGGAGGCATATTTGCAGGAAAAGCTATTTCAAAATTTTTAGAAACTGGAAACGATAGAGCATTACAAGAATACCAAAAAGAGTGGTCAGATAGGTTTGGAAAAGAGTTTGAACATATGCTTCTTGCAAGATCTCTTCTTGAAAGACTTGACAACAAATCAATTGATGGTCTTTTTGAATCAATAACGCCTGAAATACTAAATGAGATTTCACAAGAGGGAAGTTTTGATTTTCATACCATGTCTGTTGCAAAACTTTTAGGAGTTAAAGGATCGGTAAAAGCTGTTCAAGCAATTTTAGGAAATGAGTTGAGACGACTTTTGAATTAAGTGTACGATAATTCATAAGGAAGATATAAATTCGGTAGAAAGTCAGTTTTAGGCATGTCATCTTCTATCACCTTGCCGGTATGTAGTTCATGCCATAGACCAATAATGCCTAACGATAAGTGTGTCAAGTTCAACTGTCCTAACTGTGGTACAGTACTGCTTTGGAGATGTGAAAGCTGTAGAGAAGCCGCAAGGACATACACATGCAAGTCATGCAATTTTGAAGGACCATAAAAGATGCCACGATTAACATTACGAGCAAAGATTCTACCAACAGGAACTGAGATCGATCTTGATAGCGTTGCTAAGAAGATCGGTACTACACTAAAGGATGGCATTACGCTTGGAAAATACACTAAAGAGCCACTTGCTTTTGGACTCTACTTTATTAGTGCAGAGTTCTCTTTAGACGATAAGGAAGGACAAATGGATTCACTTGAAAACAGTGTCCGCAATGTCGAAGGCGTCGGAGAATTCGAAGTGCTTGGAGTAAGTCGAGCATCAGTAGACGCAAAATAATGGTGACATCTTTTTGGTAAAAAAAGACGAGTTACTCCAAATGCG
>DATFDB010000079.1:0-29078 GCA_035252445.1 Nitrosotalea sp.
TTTACAGGCTTTTTTACCTCTTTTTTCTTTTCCTTGGCCATAACGACGATTAACCATCAATGTGTATCATGCTTTTAAACTTGTCTTATTGAGTATTAAAAGGAAAAAAATTGCTTTTATTAAGATCAATACGTTCTTTCAGATGCATCTTACAATTTGGCAAGTTTTACATCTGTAGTTTTTTTATCTTTTCAATTATTAGATGATGATCGGATGCAGGTTCTGTAGATAGGATAAGGATGCCATCATCTAGGAAAATGGTCAAAAGTTTCACTTTGCCTTTTGATTCTACAATCCAATCTGTATCTCCCATTTTGTCTGTAAACATCTTATCCATCATGGCCTTTACTACTACTTGATGATGCGCAAGGTCCGCCAATTGTTTATCAAGAAGTGGTATGACTCCATCTTTTCTAGCCGATGATACTAACTGATCACTTACAATCTTACCTGCAAACCTGATCTGCGGATCAAGGTCTAGTATCTTTTTGCAATAATTGTTTACAGCACTCATCTAAATTCCCTTCCATTGTACAACACATTCTCCGTATATTTAAGACAGTGATTTTAATTGTTATGTTTGACAATCACGGGTATTTTTATTAATAATTTGGTGATTCTTCCACTGTATGTATGAAACAAAAAAAGTATCTGTTGTTCTTGCAGCCGTTGTTATCGTCGGTGTATTGGGAATTCCTTTAGGGGATCCCAAGTTTATTTCGCAAGTCCTTGTCTTGGAAACATGTTTTGTTGTTCTTGCAATTTTATCTGCAAAAGGCTACAAACATGTTTACTTTCCAAACTTTATCATAGCTGGAATAGTCATAGCGGGAAACAGTGCATTTTCTAAACATATTGAGATAATGACCACATTTCATCCTCTTTACAATGCACTAGTATTGATTGTTGGAGGTTATATCTTGCAAATTTTGCTCTTAATCACAAACTACCGTGCTTACAAACAATACAAATATTCTATTCGTGGTGGAACATCTCATAAAAAAATATCTTAACGTTTTAAATTATAGTGCCACCGGCGGGACTTGAACGCGCGACAGCTCGGTCTTCAGCCGAGTGCTCTCCCGGGCTGAGCTACGGTGGCACATCCAATCATCCTATTAGTGGGGAATTAAAGTGTGTCTGTCTTATTTTTTCCAAGCTACATCGTTGATCTTGTTGCGATTGTTTATTGTCCTAGCTATTACAAAGAGGAGATCTGATAATCGGTTTATGTATACTTGACAGGTTTTGTTAATTTGTTCTTTTTCGGCAAATTCTAGAATATTTATTTCAGCTCTTCTGCAAATGGATCTGGCTAGATGTACCTGTGATGCCAATGAGCTTCCTCCCGGAAGTATGAAATAGGTAATTGGAGGAAGTTCTGATTCTAGTCTATCTATTTGATTCTCAAGATATCTTACCATGTCATTGGTTACCCTGTTGGTTGGATCTTTCACATTTGGATTGGCGAGGTCGGCTCCTGCCACAAAAAGATCATTTTGTACTTTTGTGAGAATTTCATTAATGTCTAAATCTGGTGTTGATGATAAAACTATGCCAATCGCAGAATTTATTTCGTCTATAGCACCGTACGCAATGGTACGGGGGTCTGTTTTTTTAATTCGTTTTCCTCCTATGAGGCCTGTAGTTCCATCGTCACCTGTTTTTGTGTATATCTTTACCAACACTTATCGGACAATCTTGTAGTTTTTATCTTTGTTCGTTAACTCAAACAAAACTCTAAAACCTACGATATATCTAAAAATACACGGGTATTATGTTTGCTGAATTTTTCTATGTTGTATCTGAACTAAAAAAAGTACCAAGGAAGGGCTGGAAGGAAAAAGTAGGAATACCACATCCTGAATCCGTAGCAGATCATTCCTATGGTACTGCTATCTTGGCCATGGTATTATCCGATTACAAAAACATGAATGTTGAAAAAATGATAAAAATGGCACTTCTTCACGATCTAGCTGAATCTATTACTGGAGATTTCATACCGGGGGAAATTTCAAGCGAAAATAAAAAAAATATCGAAAATCATGTGATAAAAGAGATACTATCCAAGCTTCCGTCTTCTCTTGAAGACAAATATGCCTTGTTATGGGATGAATACCAAAAAGGTATGTCACAAGAATCTGTTTTGATGCATGAAATAGACAGGCTTGAGATGGCAATACAGGCAATAAAATACTCTAGTGAAGGTTTTTCAAAAGAAAACCTCCGAGAATTTATAGATTCAGCAAGAAAAGGAATTAATTCAAAAGATCTTTTGGCAGTTTTAGACACGCTATCATATAAATAACAAATTCATTTGATTGTTAATATGCAATATTTTGTTGCTCTGAAAATTGGTGAGAAACGAGTTAAAACAGCACGAGAATATCTTAATAAAATATCAAACGGACAAGCCATGCCAGCGTTAGCTCTTAAAAATAATCCATCAGATGTATGGGAACCTGTAGGTGATGAAAATTTGTACGCCGTACTAAACGATGCGGGAGGATATGTTTTAACTGACGTAAGCGGTTACATGATTGTACTCTGTGACAAAAATGGCATATCTAAAGCCATTGTGAGAGGATTAAATGTTGAACGCAAAGATACGATGGTAAAAGCACTCCAGTCGGATAATATTCCAGAATATAAAGGTCAAGTATCTCTTCCAGTTTAGATTGGAAATTTTCCCAATGTAGACAATGCACTTTAAAGTTGCATATGGAGTGACAAACTAATGAAGCTAATTGCGTTTGTACTATCTAAATCAAATTGTGTTATTCCGCTACTCTTGTTTTTGGGTTCTTCTTCCATTTATGAATACCATTTAGCAGGACAACCTTGGCATGGTGATGAAATCACATATCTTGGGTGGGGCGGAAATTATTTTCATCTGATAGTAAAAGGAGATCTCAATGACCCGTGTCTGGTTTCTTTAGATCATTGCAATTCTTTGTTTCACATACCTGCATTTGGACTCACCTATGACCCACTCCGAAATATATTGATTGGATTTCCAATGTATTTGACAAACCTAGATAACGGTAATTTTTACAACTGGTCTTGTTATTGGGATTGTTATAATCATCATGAGGGCCCTTCTGTTGCAGAAATGACTGCAGGCAGGTTGCTTTCCCCAATTTTTGGCTCATTAACAGTTGTTTTCTCATTTCTCGTAGGAAAAACGCTTTTCAACAGAGGTGTAGGAATTATCGTTTCAGTTTTCTTTTTGTTCTATGATCTTTGGATGTGGTACAGTCGTAGCATAATGGTAGAAGTTCATTATGTATTTTTTTTACTTCTGTCTTTATTTTTTTTACTTCATGCATTAAAAAATGAACGACAAAAAATTCCATATTTCATTTTAAGTGCAATAGTTTTTGGTATGGCACTGAATTCAAAAATGCTTGCTGTGAGTTTTTCCGGATTGTTTCTTTGCATCATATTATTCAAGAGTCTATCTTGCAAAAAAGACGATGATTCTGAGAGAAAGCGTTTGAGTAAAATCTGCCTATTGATTTTTTCCTTTTTCTCAATATCCATATTGGGATTATTTTTGGTAGAACCGGGTTTCTATCATAATCCATTGGATGAAATTAAAATAATGAAGACTGACATGGATAATTATAATCACGATGTGTGGTATATTGGTTACCCATCATTGCATAACCTCCAATTAAAATCCATAATATCTGTTTTACACTATGTTGTTTTTCCAAGTTTCATGGAAAAACAAATTTTGGATCCAAACTCAAATTTAAGTGGTAACTTTGGTTGGACATATCCTCCTACATATTCAAGTATTTCAATGACTTTCTTTTTTTTCATCGGTTTTGGATATGCTATTAACAAAGTAATAAAATCAAAAGCAAAAATTTCTAATGAATTATTGTTAATGATTTGGTTTGCCAGCACGTTTTTTCTGACACTTGTGATCGTAAAGGATTTTTCTCTTGAGAGATATCTTCTCCCTCTTGAAATCTCTATTCTTTTTATTGCTTCTTACGGGCTTTGGAATTTCATGCAAGTAATCTCAAATAACAAACTGAAAATAATTTTTGGGACATACGTCATATTTGCTCATTCTGAGACGGCATTGTTATACTGGGAAAAAATCTATTTTTCACCAGGTACTACTTGGGTAAATCCTCTTCATTATGGAACATTGCAAGAATCGCTTGATAATTCTTTTACATTTATTACAAATGTAATATTTGCGTGTTTTTTCCTTTTTATCCTGGTATGGCAATCTAGAACTAAAAATATCAAGATTTTATGATCTGACTGAACACCAGATGTTAACCTCAAACGTTAAATTAGTATGAATCCAACTTTCTCATCAAATGACTAAATTTCAACATATAGTAGAGGTAAAAGGTCATCTCATTGATTCTATGATACTTACTAAAATTTTTGATGTTATTATGGACTTACAAGGAGAATTCCATGTACAGAAATTCATGGTTGGAAAGAAAAAGAAAGATGAAAGCTATGCCAAATTGCTCATCCAAGGTAGATCTAGAGAACACTTGAACCAGATTCTACAAGCGGTGTACAGGGAAGGCGCAACTTCCAAAATACAACAGGAAGTGATGTTAGAAGCAGCACCAAAGGATATGGTCATGCCTGATGATTTTTACAGTACCACAAATAATCACACTGATGTTTTTTACAAAGGAAAATGGATTAAAGTGGAAAACATGATGATGGATAAATGCATCATAATGAAAGGAACTAGCGCCTTTTGTACTCCTATTCGTGAAATCAAGAAAGGTGATCTTATAGTGATTGGTGAACAAGGCATCCGAATTACTCCACCCGAAAGACCAAGAGAAGGCGTCAATCTGTTTCAATTTATGGGCAGTGGAAGTTCAAGTGAAAGACCTACGCAACACATAGCTAGACAAGTGGCTGAAGATATTTACAAAACAAAGAAACAGAAAGGAAAAATAATTTTGGTTGGTGGTCCTGCCATAGTTCATACTGGTGCATCGGATTCTATTGCATTACTTATAAAATTGGGATTCATAGATGCAGTACTTGCAGGAAATGCACTCGCTGTTCATGATATCGAATACTCTACATTGGGAACTTCGCTTGGAATGAATGTAAAAAATGGCACGCTTGCAGTTAGGGGGCATCGAAATCACATGAAGGCAATTAATTCCGTATTCAAGTTCGGGTCAATTCAAAATATGGTTAGAAAAAAAGCGTTGACTAAGGGCATAATGTATGAATGTGTAAAAAACAACATTCCATTTGTTTTGGCAGGATCTTTGCGTGATGATGGTCCTTTGCCAGACGTAATAACTGATATGGCAATAGCACAGAGAAAATACAAAGAAATTCTCAAGGATGCAAAAATGGTAATCATGGTTGCAACTATGCTTCATTCCATTGCTACAGGAAACATGATCCCTGCAGATGTCAAGGTAGTTGTAGTTGACATCAATCAACCTACAGTAACAAAATTAATGGATAGGGGAACATGGCAGGCATTAGGTATAGTAACAGATGTAGGTGCATTTTTACCCCTTGTCACACAAGAAATTCAAAAACTAACAAAATCTTCTTAATGTTACATTTTTCTTAAACTTACAATATGTATTCGTTTTCGAATTTATTCAGGTGACTTTTTAAGTATGACTTCTAAGATATGTCATGAGACTACGCGATAAAGTAGCAATAGTAACAGGTGGATCAAGCGAAATAGGGCTTGAAATATCGAAGAGATTTACAGAAGAAGGTGCAAAGGTAGTATTAATTGGAAGAAATAGAGAAAAATTAGAAAAAGCTAGATCATCAATAAAGAATTATGAATCAAACACTGTTGCTATTCCATGTGACATAACAAATGAATCTCAAGTCATTCAAACAGTTGATCAAATAAATCAGCACTATGGAAAAATAGATATTCTCGTTAATAATGCAGGAACGATCAATGATCCAATTCATTTTCATGAAATGGATGAATCTGACTGGCTATCGTTAGTCAATGTCAATCTTTTTGGAACATTCAAGATGACCAAATCAGTACTTGTAAAAATGCTTGAAAATAAAAATGGTTCAATCATTAACATAGGCTCAATATCTAGTGAGCGAGCAATACCAAAAGTACACTTGACCGTATATTGTACTACCAAATCTGCCATCAATATGTTTACTAAAGGAATTGCGATTGAATATGCCAGAAAAAATATTCGATGTAATTGTATAAATCCCGGAATAATTAATGCCGGTATGATAAAACCATACTTTGATTATCCTGAAGCAAGAAAAGTATTGGAAGAAAGACAACCATTAAACAGGATAGGGGAACCAACTGATGTAGCAAATGCTGCAGTTTACCTGGCGTCAGATGAAGCAAGTTGGATCACTGGAATAATCCTGAACGTGGATGGCGGAAAATCCTCATCTGAAGGATAAATTCTAAACTCGTCAATCCTTCAACCTCTAATTCTTTGTTCAGTGTTATGGCATGGTTTTCTTGGAAATGACCTAAAAATGTAAATGTGTTAACTAGGAAAATTAATCGAGAGTCTTAAATAACTAAAATTCATCCAATAACTGTTGAAAATCATTCTGATTTCTATGATTTTGATGATTTTTGTCGTATCATCAGTCACAATTCCTGCTCTTGCTCAGACTAGTAATTCTTTAATTACTGTTTCCACTGATAAATCCGTCTATTCTGATGGTGATCCAATTACTATTTCTGGAACAGTAAGCACTCAACTTAATGTTCCAATATCTATAGTAGTAAGAGATCCTTCAAGCAACATTGTGTTAATTGGTCAAGTATCTCCAAATCAAGGTACGTATTCCACACTTGTTACTGCAGGGGGTAGCCTTTGGACTGCACCAGGCACTTATGAGGTTTATGTGACTTATGGAAGCAAAGACAACACCGCAAAAACGACTTTTCAGTTTACTGGTTCTCTGTCATCGGCACCTATTGTAATTGAAGGTCAGAGTTATAATGCAACATATAAAATAACAAATGGTAAAGTTTTAGGAATAATCCCAGATACATCGTCCAGATCAATAACAATACGTGTCGAACCTACTGGAAACGGGACGATTTTAATTACACTACCAAGATCTTTAATGGATGCAAAGAACAATGTTCAAGACAGTCAATTTATTGTGCAGAGCAATGGTATACCAACGTCATTTAATGAAACAAGAACTGATAGTACAAGTAGAACGCTTGCCATTCCTTTTGGACTTGATGTTAAACAAATAACAATAATTGGTACTCAGATAGTCCCAGAGTTTGGTCCTGTTGTTCTTTCAATATTGACAATTGCAATGCTGTCTATGATTTTTTATTTTAGAACCAATTTTCAAATCAAAATGCACTAGTCGGTATTTGGAAAACATCTTCTAGTATGTTTCTACCACTTTAATTCTAAAATATATTAATCACATTCTGCTCTGAAACGATATTCGTACCTAAATGGCCCTTTCGTTTTCTTCTCCAGACGCAATATCTATAGCACGAGTAATCGGAGAAATGAATATCTTGCCGATTTTCGCATTATCTTTGATTATGCGTATTACTTCATCTTCATTTTTTTCTTCAACAATTATTTGAAGAATGAATTTATCGCTGAATTCAGGAGTGAACATTTCAGTTCCTTTCGCAGCATGAATTTGTGGATTTATGTTTTTACCACGACCTCTAACTTTCATTATTGTAATTCCTCCCACCTGGATTTTTTTTAATCCATCGCTAATTGCTTTGATATCGCCCTGTCCTACTACTACCTCGATTCTAATCATGGTTTCAAAATAATGTTTGGACTAAATAACAATTACGAAAATTTAATTTTCAAATTACGTATTCGTCTTTTTTTTCTGTTTGAATGTCAAACGCTTCAATAATTGGTGTAACAAATATTTTCCCAAGTTTTGCTTTGGAGCGTGCAATTTCAACCACTTCATTTTTCTTATCGTCTGGAACTATGACTTCTAAAATAAATCTCTCTCCAAATTCAGGAGTGAACATTTCAGTTCCTTTCGCAGCATGAATTTTTGGATTGATTGTTTTTCCTCTTCCCCATCCGCGATATGCTGTAATTCCACCTACTGATAACTTTTTTAATGCATCACTAATGGGTCTTACATCGTTTTCAGGCAATATGATCTCTATCTTAATCAAAGTTGTAACAGAATTCTGACACGCATTAAAAAATCTTGTGCACAAGTGTTACAACCCATTTGAAATTGCAAAAAAGCAATTAATTTTTATAATGCTATTTTTTTAATAGAGAAATCTTGCCAATTGACACTGGAGACACAGCATGGATGCTGATTGCATCTAGTTTAGTATTGTTAATGATTCCTGCATTAGGCATGTTTGAGGCTGGTTTGCTACGAAAGAAAAACACTGTATCTATTTTTATGCAGATCTTCTTTGGATTAGCGCTTTTAAGCATAATGTGGTTTACGTTTGGATTCAGTTTGTCTTTTGGACCTGATACTGGTGAAGGGTTATCGGGCAATTTAGACTGGGCTTTTCTAAGAAATGTCCCACAAGATACTGGATTACATTATGCACCTACTATCCCAGGGCTCTTGTATGCAAAATTCCAGATGATGTTTGCTGTTATCACACCATTGCTATTGACAGGTGCAATCGCAGAACGAATGAAGTTTAGTGCGTTTATTCTCTTTATTGTAGCATGGAGCGGACTAATCTATTATCCATTAGTACACTGGATATGGGGCGGCGGATGGCTAGGGCAAATGGGTGTGGTTGATTTTGCGGGCGGTATAGTTATTCACACAAGCGCGGGTATGGGTGCTCTTGCAGCAGCTTTAGCTTTGGGTAAAAGATTGAACTATGGACCATCAATTATGATTCCTCATAGTATACCAATAGCAGTTCTAGGATCCTCACTACTATGGCTTGGGTGGTTTGGTTTTAATGCAGGAAGTGCATATGGTGCGGGTGCATTATCTGGAATCACAATAATCAATACTCAAGTAGCGTCAGCGGTGGCAGCTTTGATCTGGGTAGGACTTTCTTGGATGCGAACTGGAAAGCCAAGTGTGATTGCGGCAATTAATGGTGCAATAGCTGGATTGGCAGGAATTACTCCAGCCTCAGGTTATGTAGGTGTAGACAGCGCCTTTGTGATAGGAATCGCAGTGGGTATTGCATCGTACTTGGGTGTACTGTTCTTTAAAGAGAGATTGAAGATAGACGATGCGCTTGATGTTAGCTCAGTCCATGGTGTAGCTGGAATAGTCGGCTCACTATCAATAGGACTATTTGCAAGCTCACTTGTAAACCCATCAGGACCTAATGGACTGTTGTTTGGAAACCCGCATCAATTGTTAGTTCAATCAATAGGTGTGGGAATAGCAGGCGTTATGGGATTCTTTGGAACTCTTGCAATACTGAAAGTATTAGATGTACTAATTGGTATTCGAGTGTCTCCGAAGGTAGAAGAAGCAGGACTGGATATTGAAGAACATGCAGAACGTGCATATTCAGACGAAGATGAATTCGGTAAGATGTAGCTAATTTAGTTTACATATTATTTTGTAGTGTAATTACAACATAAGCATCTATGTTTTTGTGCCTTGTCTGATTCTATTTGCAATTCTGTTTTAATTTCATGTATTACTTCCATGGGAGAACCACTCTTGGGCAATCCATATTAATTCCAGAAAAATTGATCTAATCCTGTTTGTTTTGGAGCTCCAATCAAGGTGTTGAAATCGAGGTCCATGGACGATAATATCTGATCAAAAGTGCTTTCCATAAACTCAACATATTTTGTGGTGTCAATTTCATCAGGTCTTGCCATCTCAATGGGTTTCACTCCTGGCTTGTTTATTATTTTCACATATGATATGATATCCCCTTTTTTTATTTCTCTCTTTGATTCCAACAATTTAGCTGCTCGTATGTGCTGCGGAACAGTTTTGATGTACTCTGATGGGGATTTGCTTATCATTACATTAAACGCTAGCTCATCCAATGGAATTTGTTTTGCCTTGAGTTTTTTAGCGTATTGAGATATCATGTCTCCAATCTTTTGCTTCGATTGCGCAAATTCTGTTTCTGACTGTACATTGGACAAAATACCAAGTATTTCATAGAAAAGTTTTCGAATGAATGGAGGAGTATGTGATTTCTTTCCAGTCAAACCTTTGACGTCTACCTTGCCATCTTTTTGGACTCCAAGATAATTTTTCTTACGTGTGCTGAAAACTACATATCTGTATTCTTTATCAAGATCAAGATCAACCCCGAATTCTTCTTTTGCCCAATCAACTATATTTTGAATTTGTTCTCTAGTTGGGCCTTTAAGAAACAAAGAATCAGTATCACCGTATAGAACTTCAATTCCAATCGATTTGCATTTCTCAATTGTTTCCAAGATTGTAAATCTACCAACCGCAGTAGTTGCTTCTGCAACTGGTAAGCAATACAACGGAAATATCTCAGATCCCATGACACCATAGCTTGCATTGAGTATAACTTTGAGTGCTTGACTTACTACCGTATAGAGCTGCTTTTGATCCTCGCTTAGGGTAGGATTCTTGGATAAACTCTTGTAATAATTTACTCTTAAATCTCGTAATGATCCAATCAATATGGCAGTCAGGCCATCTTTTTTTGTGCATACCCAATGTGTTGTTTCAGGTATCATGTTTTGCTTACATTCATCATGCGTGCATCTTACAGTCTCATATGATAGATTTCGCACTTTGATAATGCTCGGATATAGACTTGCAAAATCCATAACAAAAACATTGAAATGTATTCCTTCTTTTGGTTCCACTACTAGTCCGCCACGATATTTCTTATCTTTTATCACTGCCTCTGTTGATGCAGCAACAGATTTTTGTTCCAATTCTTCTCTGCGGGGTATTAGAAAATGATGATTTCTATGTTCATAGTAAAATAAACTCCGAATCCATTGGGAAACTCCCATCCTAGATATGTCATCAATAGGCATTCGCCCAATTCTGGTTATAACCACCAATAGATCCATCAACAGATCATTATTGAAACTAGTAAGTTTTTGTGTTAATCTTGCATCATTAAAACAATAATTTGCTAATTCATACAAAGCAAGATCATTAAGGTCCCCATCATAATCCATCTTAGATTCCCCAATCAATCCTTCAGATATACTATTAAGTGAAAAATCATTGTATTTGTGACTGAATGCATAAATCTGAAATGAGCGATTAGAGAAAGCTCGGTACAAATCAATATGGACACCTTGTTTCAAAGTAGCTGAATCGCGCATCATTATGAGTGGAATATTTTCCAGCCTGATTCCAAGTCTTTCTGCACGGTTGTACATGTACGGCATATCAAAATCATCACCGTTGAATGTTACCACAAAAGGATAATTTGTCAAAATGGTAAATGCGTCTCTTATCATATCTGATTCCTTGTTTTCATCATAAAATGTTATTTTAACATCTGCAGGAAGATCATTCGTTCCTTCTATTTTTCCCGTTCTTTGTAAAACTAAAACATGTTTGAAATCATCACTTCCACAAAATCCTATAGCGGTGATTTTTTTGTCAGCTATCTTGGGATCTGGTATTCTTCCTATTTCCGACTCTACTTCTATATCGAAACTAACTCTTCTTATTTTTGGGATTGGTTGGTTAAGTAGATTTGCCCATTGTGTTATGTGATCTTGGAATCCTTTTTGATCGATTATTCCTATACTAGTTACCTTATCATATAGTAGACCTTTTAGTGCAAGCTGAACTTCCTCTGGAATTTGATACGAAAATTCTTTTAGTTTACCATTCTCAATGATGTAATATCTTCCCACAACAAGTGAATTGTCGTATAGATAATTTTCATAATATTTTATATCAGATTCCCATGTTTCTAGAATATTTCGTATGCTTTTATCAGTCTGTGTGCCTCCTATTGCCAAAGGATCCGTAACTACTATTTTTGTCACGTCTATGGTTCTGTCTTTTAGTAAATCTCGTTTCTGTGTTTTTTCTAATTTTATTACATCTTTTCTATCTGAAATAAAGGTTAACTCTTCGGGAGATAATTTAGAATAACAATATGGTTTGTGTCCTGTATTGTCTACCCACAAAAGGACTTTTTGAGATGCAGGCTCATAAAATTTTAAAATGGCTGATTTTTTTTGACCATCATATGTTGCAGAAACCAATAATGCGGGAGGCATTGTGGTGGTCACTTCGTCTACTGCTTTAGAGGATTGCATCTACATCTCACTTTGGTATTAATCTGGTTGTAGGTTCTTCAAGTAAAACTTGTATCCAATACTTCATTCTGCTTTTGTCCAACATTACAATCTCGACCCCCGCATCTTGAAGAAGTTGATAATCTGTTTCAGGATAAGAGTCAAGACATACAATCCTCTTAACGCCTGTTGTTATTGCCATTTTACTGCATTCAAGACATGTCACAAATGTGGTGTATAGTGTGGTATCTTTTGTGCCTGATCCCACTCCAAGAATTGCACAGTGCATTATTGCATTTGCTTCTGCATGATTACATATGCATCTGTCAAGTGCTTCACCTGAAGCAATCTTTCCTTCTGCTCGTAATTGACATCTTTTACATCCTCCTTCATAACAATTTTTTACTCCCGGTGGTGTTCCGTTATATCCGGTAGCAATTTGTCTATGATCTCTTACCATCACAGCACCTACTTGCCTTGTAATACAGTTAGATCTTAATTTTGCAAGTTCTGCCTGGAGCATAAAATATTCATCCCAAGTAGGACGTTCAAATTCTTTTTTCACAAAAGATTTGTAACTTACTCTCTAATATATGATCTACAAAGACATGAGCTGAAATCTGATCTAGTAGTAACAAACAATACGTAAGAACATTTTTACCCGTCCAAAGTGAGCTTGGTATGTTTGAATATTAAGCACCTTGAACATTCACTTATCAGAAAATCCGCCATCGAATATAGAGAATATCAAGTAAATTTAGCAAAACAGGCAATAGCCGATAATTGTTTAATCGTTCTTCCGACAGGTCTGGGAAAAACAACAGTTGCCCTTCAGGTAATTGCTGAATTTCTTTCACGAAAAGTTGGAGGTGTGTTATTTTTAGCACCAACCAGAGTCTTAGCACATCAACATTATGAATTTCTAAAATCAAATCTACTCATAGACGATATTGCACTCATAACGGGTGAAGACCCAATAAACAAACGAAAGAAACTATGGATAAATAGCATAATATGTGCTACCCCGGAGATTGTCAAAAATGATCTAGATAGGCAATTAGTACCTGTATCGCAATTCGCTCTCATCATATTTGATGAAGCACATAGAGCAGTAGGAGATTATGCGTATGCCGGAATAGCAGTACGATTTTCTGATTCTAACATAAGAGTAATGGGAATGACAGCCACATTGCCAAGTGAAAGAGAAAAAGCCTCTGAAATATTAAAAATATTGAAAATTTCAAGCATTGCACAAAGAACAGAAGAAAGCCCTGACGTAGAACCATACGTACAACAAACAGATACCCAATGGATAAGCGTTGAACTTCCTGACGAAATGAAACAAATCCAATCATACGTGAAACTAGCTATTGACTCACGATATGATGAATTGAGAAAACTTGGCTTAAAACTGACTAATGCAAAATCATTGTCTGAGCTTTTACGTGCCCGAGATTTTGTTTTACGACAGAACCGAAGAGCAGCAAAACCACTTTTTACTGCGATACGTCTCATTCATGCTTTGAATGTGTTAGAATCACATGGAATAACATCATTTCTGAGATTCTGTGAGAGAACAAGAGAGAAAAAAGGAGTAGGTATACGCGACTTATTTGAAAATGACATAAATTTTGTAAACGCAGTAAGATTAGCTAATGAAGCAAAGCAAAAAGGAATAGAACATTCAAAAATTACAAAATTAAAAGAAATACTAAATGGAATTTCGGGCAAATCCCTCATATTTACAAGTTATAGGGATTCTGTTGAAGTAATATATGAAAAGCTAACTGAGATGAACATTCCGGCAGGATTTCTCATAGGAAAAGCTGGTGAGACAGGACTCAAACAGAAAAAACAAGTAGAAACAGTGCAGAAATTCAGAGATGGTCAGTACAAGGTATTGATAGCCACTAGAGTCGGTGAAGAAGGTCTAGATATTTCAGAAGTAAACACCGTGATCTTTTTTGATAATGTACCAAGCTCGATTAGATATATCCAAAGAAAAGGTCGTACAGGAAGAAAAGATTATGGCAAATTGATAGTCCTAATTGCCAAGGATACTACTGATGAAGCATATTATTGGATTGGTAAAAGAAAAGTAAATGCTGCAAGGAAGATGGGAGAGAAAATGTCAAAAACCCTTGAAAAACAAAATGCGTCTCAAAAGTCAGGCCTCGATGCTTTTCTATGACTCGGGAAAATTATTTTAAGTCATAAATAACAGTTAACATTACGACAAAAACTCATGCTGAGATTAGGATACTTCTAACAGGGACTCCAACTCTAAGCTTGGGAAAATACTTGCACAAGGATTGAATAGTTTGAAGAAGTGGATGGTATAAGATATATGATGACTCCGCGGGTATTGATCGAATAAGCAAGCATTGGTAAAATTTTTGAGGATCGAAAGTCATTACGGATACAATCTTCAATAGTGGATATCTAGAATGGAAACAATTCTTAAAACGGATAAAAGACGAAACAAAGATCATACTCTAGAGGATAAACTCACTCAAATTGAGAAACTTATGCAAATATCAAGTGCGGATTTACAGTTAAATACCATGAGCTAGCCAAAATTGCCAATGCGTTTGCTATTGGCCGGAGTTTTCCTTATTTTATTAATATTCATGTCTGTAAATACAGTATATGCTCAAAACTTGACTGGTATATCAGTAAGCACGAATAAACCCTCTTATGAAGCAGGCGACAAGGTCATAATAACTGGCAGTGTTCAGCAGGCAACCAATGAAAATCCAGTTACTATAATTGTGAGAAATCCAATAGGGAATGTGTATGAAGTAGGACAAGTTCTGCTACTGAATAATTTGTTTGTTCACGATTTTGTATTAAGTGATGACGCACAGGGAGGAACTTATACTGTTAACATAAGACAAGACAATCTAATATCTAAGATACAATTCCAAGTGATTGCTGGACAAACACAAATAATCCCAGTATTTGATAGCGAAATAAGAGTTAGTGGAGAAAATACAAGCCTGATAAAATATGGAAATGTAGAGGTTTCTACAGCGGATAACTCGATTATTATTCAGATGGATGCAACTAAAATACAAAATGGCTCAATACCTGTAGAATACCACGTTCCAAAACGTGTAGTTGATGTGGTTGGAGGTCAATTGGTTGTAAAGGAAAATGGGAATGATGTGGATTGCACACAAACTGAAACCGATATGGAACGAACTTTGGGATGTCCAATTCAAGCTGGAACAAAAGAGCTCATCATTATAGGCACAACAGTAATTCCTGAATTTGTAGCGGCTCCTTATGTTTTAGTCTTCAGCATTATCGCTGTGATGATTTTTACCCGCACCGGTCACTTTAGATTTAGATAAGTTATTTAGCGGCATGCTGGATGAAAATAACATGATTGCGTACGTTTTAGCAACATGTGTGCCCGGAAATGAGAAAGCTGTAATTGCAAAAATGAAAGGTCTTACAAATGTAACTGAAGTTAATGGAGTTATGGGTAAATACGACGTATTTGTAAAGATAGAAGCCAAAGATCCTTCTAATGTTGATTCTACAATAGCAAAGGTAAGAAATGTTGAGCACATCACAAGTACTGTAACTATGCCTGCAATATATGGTCAAGGCGGAACTGTAGACGACGAATAGGCAGACTTGAATTCAAATTAGTTATCATGGGATTCTAATTACATAACAAGATTATTTAGAAAGACAATTGAATTGTACATGTTGAAGGTAACTGATGTTGCTGATTCGAAGAGACTCCGTAATGGACCTAATAAAACAATAGTCCTAATGACATCCGGAAATTTCACGGAGCATGGATACAAAATAAAAAACATATGTCTTAACCTTTATCTTCAAACCAATGATCCGAAACTTGGGCCCTATTCTTTACTCACTGTGTATGTTGAAACAGATAAGGGTTCAATTGAGATGACATATGATGAGGGGTATAGAGGAGAGAATGCACTTGAAGAAGCTGCAGTGTTTTTAACATCACATCTTGGAATTTCCGGATTGGTTTTGCGTTCTATTATTCAGCTTGAAAATGCCTTAGAGCGAGGCACAAAACCATCATAGATTTTATATCTTGCCTATATTTTTTTTTACTTTGTTGAACTTTAAACGTGGTCCTGTCGAACCAAATCCGACATGTGCTATGTGTGGTAAATCAATAAAATCTCATACTAAACAAGAAATGGAAAAATGCGTGAATGATAGGAAAAACACAAAAACAAATCAAAGAAACTCAGTATAAACTTCATGAAAAGATTCAAACATTTTTTTGTAGTCGATTCTGATATTGACACAGTTTGGAAGTTCTACACTAGTATAAATCACTTGAAACTAATCACACCAAAACGAATGAAATTAGAAATTCTGAAAACTACACATGAATTTATCGAAGAAGGTTCAGAGGTTTGGTTGAGAGCTGATTTGATTTTAAATTCGTACTGGCATTCAAAGATAACCTTTCTAAAGCCATACGAGTATGTGGATGAAATGATCAGTGGCAGATTCAAAGTATGGAAACATTCGCACAAATTCGAGAGAATAGACAATGATAAAACCGAGATAATAGATCAAATTGATTTTCAATTGCCGTATGGACTACTGGGAAGACTCGCCGAAAGTTATGTTGTATATATCCTCTCTAAAGTTTTTGAATATAGGGAACAGGAAACTGTCAAAATACTTAAAAAATAATCATAGATCCAATTCACTTGATTCTTGAAGTTTTTCAATCAACTCCAAATACGTATAAGGATCAAGTTGTTTTGCAAAACATTTATCGATATTTATCAAATAGACAGAATGTAATCTCGCATTCAATATGTCCGTTATTTCTATTGGTGGATTTTTGTAGAATCTATCGCATAATTCTTTTATTTTTTGAATTTCATCTTTCGTTCGTTTACTAGGAGGTTTGAGAAAGAGTCGTGGTATTGGAAGAATTCCTACTACTGGAGTAGCAAGCGCGAACTTTGAACAAAACTGGCTGTATCTTGCAATTTTGCTTGCAATTCTTGCAACATAGTAATCAATTGTATCCAGCGCATGATCTGGAGGAGTAAATCCAGTTTCAATCTCCATTATGAATGTGCCATCACCTTTTGTTGCAAACACATCACAAACAAGAATGTCAGAAAGGTGTTTTTCTATATCGACTGTATAACCCTGCATAATGAGGTTTGATGCACAAATCATTTCAAGTACAGAATGATTAATTTTAACAAGGTTTTTTTGATATAGCTCAATTAGTTTCTCGCGAACAAAATTTATTCTAGATTTTATTTCGGGGGTTTTATTTTGTGTTAATTTTTCAGCTACTGTATACACATCATCTGTAAACTTTTCAATGTCCAAAATCTAATAGTGTTCTTTATTGCTGGGTTTTAAGAATATGGGTAAATAGACTTCAATTCATTAACAGTAATTTTTAAAAACATTTTTTATGAGGAAAAGACTGAGTTGGGCATGGAACCTATCTCAAATAATGATAAATTGATACTTTTACAACATGCTATAAGTAAATATGAAAACGAGAATGTGTTATTAGAAAAACTAAGAACAGTATTAGAACAGAAAGAGATTGATCGAGGCATTGCTACACTTATTGCCACACAACAGGTAAAAAGAATCGGTCCTGACATTCTTCAAAATAATGTAAGTCATATAGGAGAATTGCCTGATATGCCAGATAACATAAAACAAATCATAGATAACTTATGATCGAATAACTTACAAAGGGAGCTCGTAAAATTCTCAATATGACAATAAAAAATATCACGGTTCTAGGATCAGGTGTAATGGGACATGGTATTGCACAAGTTTCAGCCATGTCTGGATATAATGTGATTTTGCGTGATGTAGAACAACAATTTTTAGATAAAGCAATGGAGAAAATTAAATGGAGTCTTGACAAATTAGTATCAAAACAAAAAATCTCAGAAAACGAAGCGCAGAACATATTTTCAAGAATAATTCCAAAAGTGAATCTCGGAGATGCGTTGAAGAACTGTGATTTGATGATTGAGGCTGTGCCGGAGATCATGGATTTGAAGAAAAAAGTATACGCGGAGGTAGATGCAGTTGCTAATGAAAATACTATTTACGCATCAAATACTAGTACATTACCTATTACAGAAATTGCAAACATTACAAAAAGACCAAATAAATTCATAGGCATTCATTTCTTTAATCCACCACAATTGATGAAGTTGGTTGAAGTTATACCTGGGCAGAAAACCCCTCAAGAACTTGTTGACTTGACAATGAATTTTGTTCGTTCGGTATCAAAAGAACCTGTATTATGTAAAAAAGACGT
Source organism: Nitrosotalea sp. (assembly GCA_035252445.1). Taxonomy (GTDB): domain Archaea; phylum Thermoproteota; class Nitrososphaeria; order Nitrososphaerales; family Nitrosopumilaceae; genus Nitrosotalea. The sequence goes on from DATFDB010000079.1 coordinate 18,532, forward strand.
AGCGGGATTTATTGTAAATAGGATATTCATACCTCTTGTTCATGAAGCTGCATGGGAAATGGATAGAACAAAGTCATCCATTGCAGAAATAGACTCTGCAGTAAAATTTGAGTTAAATTTTCCAATGGGTATATTCGAGCTCGCAGATTTCACAGGGTTAGATGTAATTCATAAAGCAACAACTGAGATGCATTCTAGAGATAAAAAAGTGATTAATCCACATCCGATAATTCAAAATCTATTTGAACAGAAAAAACTCGGACAAAAAACTGGTAGTGGTTTTTATGATTATTCGGGAGAAAAGTATGAACGTGTAAATTTAACTGAAGAACTTGCAAAAAAATTCAATCCTACCCAATTACTTGGAACCGCGTTGAATAATGCTGCTTGGCTTATTACAAATCAAGTAAGTGATGTAGATGAGATAGAAAAAGCATTGAATTTAGGAATGGGATTAAAAAAGCCCATATTTGAAACAGCAAAAAAAATTGGAATGAAAAAAATCATTGAAAGTCTACAAACACTATCTAAGAGATATGGTGAGTTTTATGAACCAGATCCGTATCTTTTATCTATGCTGAATTAATTTCAGATAAAATTGTCTTTACTGCTTCTCGTGGGGATGTGACTCCAATAATTTTTACTTGTTTTCGATGGTCCAAATACTGATCCGCGTATCTGTCTGCTATTCCACCAGTATTTTTAATGGCAACCATGGGTCTTTTATGCATATATGCTGCACATACCTCTGATAAAGTTCCAGACCCCCCGCCTATGATTATTATTCCATCTCCTGAAAGTGCAGTCAGAAAATCTCTTGCAAGTCCAATACCGCTTGGAATTACAACATCGCAATACTCATTTGCAAAAGAGGCATCATTTTGAGGTATTATTCCTATCACAAATCCGTTTGCATCTCTTGCACCATGTGAAGCAGCTTTCATTACTCCACCAAGACCTCCGGTTATTAAAATGGAACCTGATCTTGCTACTTCAAATCCTGTTTCATACGATATTTTTTCAAGTTCTGGCGTAAACCCGTTTTCATTATTTCCTATGATCACGATTTGTAATTTTTTTGTCAATATTCATGGTATAGTCTTCTATAATAAAAGCTCTAACTGAATCTAGTTATTTTGATTCGGTCTGTGTTGGTTTTTTATCTTCAGTTTTTTGTAGCGTTTTTGTTTGACGCGGTTTTTTTATTTTTTTTGCTTTTTGCATCTGATCATTTGTGGTCTTCTTGGCTTTTGAGACATTAGCTTGTTGTGGCCTGTTAGCTTGTTGTGGCCTGTTAGCTTGTGAATGGTGATTGATTGAGTTTGATATGGGTCGCATTTTGCTCCATAATACACTCATTCTAGCTCTGTATCCTTCCCCATATTCAAGTTCTGATGGAACAAGAGTTGCGGGATGTACAAATCCTTGACTTCTAATTGAAATTGCTCTTTCTACTGCCATTTGTCGTATGTAGTCCCAATCCGCAGATGCAAATCCGTCTACAGGTCCAACTAGTTTTCCGTTATGCATACTAAAAACTAATGCTGATACAATTGGTATTGCGTAATTGATACTAGCTGGAGAATTGAGTTTAACAGGCATCAAGGGCATGTGATGACTTCCCCTTGTATTTCCAGCTACAAGATGGGGATTACTGAATGCTGATCCTACTTCTTCTGTAGCTGGAAAATCTTTTTGTGTCCTAATGATACAAATCGGGTCATCTTTACCAACATATGTTCCAGCAATATTGTGTAGTCTATCTGTTGAAGCTGCAAGAATCGGTTGGTTATCTCGCGTATATACACTTGAAACAACATATCTTCCCGGATACATTAACGCTGCTTCAAGTGTGGGTTTGTCTTGCCACATAAGCAGTTGAGCTACTTTGCCTTTTTCAACATCCATGATGTTGATCTTTACTCCGCTTGCAAGGTTTTTGTTTACAATAAGTCCTGTATTGCTTAATGTATCTACGAACATTCTATAAAATGGATAATTGAAAGCACCTGGTTCTGTTTTATCAGCAGCATAAATTGTAAAGGCTTCATTCGGTCTTTCTTCAAATGTCATTTCTGCCACTCCAGGACCCATTCCTTTTACGTTGCCAGAAAATGAATTCTTGAGAAGATCTTGACCGGCTCCATAAAGTCCCTCATTTTTGGCCACCTTGGTGGCAGTTTCAAATGCCCTCCAAGCAAGCTGGTGGATCTCTCGGTTATCAGTACCTCTAGTATGCGTCATAACAATATGTATGTCATCGCCACAATATCCGATGTAAGAATCAATCAATAGTCCTTTTCCGTTTCGAATCATTTGAGGTCTTACAACATTTCTAACCGCATTTAATAGGCCATCACTTGGTCTTGTATGACCACCGATTCCACCCACATCAGCTTTAATTACGGTTACAGTGATTCTCAATCTGTTTTTACTCATAAAATTCCTCGATTTATAGTATGTGAAAAATCATCTAACCAAAAGATGCGACCTCAAATTATTGAAAAATTACTAAAAACAATTTTAAAAAATCGAAATGGTAATAAAGCCCAAGTCTTCAAGGGTTCGGTATGAGCGCTGCAAGCAAAAAACCTCACTTAAACATGATCGTTGTAGGTCATATTGATAATGGCAAGTCTACCACCATGGGTCATTTCCTTATGGATCTTGGATTAGTAGATGAAAGAACCATCGCAGCTCATGCGGCAGAGTCTGAAAAGACTGGTAAGGGTGACACTTTCAAGTATGCATGGGTTATGGATAACATCAAAGACGAAAGAGAGAGAGGTATCACAATAGACTTAGCATTCCAAAAATTTGAATCACCAAAGTATTTCTTCACCTTGATTGATGCTCCAGGACACAGAGACTTTATCAAAAACATGATTACTGGTGCATCTGAAGCTGACTGTGCAATACTAGTACTTTCAGCAAAAGAAGGAGAAACTGACACAGCTACAGCTCCTGGAGGACAAGCACGCGAACATGCATTTCTATTAAGGACATTAGGAGTGGGTCAATTAGTAGTAGCTATCAATAAGATGGATGATAGTAATTATTCTGAACAAGCTTTCAAAGTAGCAAAAGAAAAAGCAGAAAAATTGCTCAAATCAGTCGGATATAAACTTGAACAGGTACCAATAATTCCAGTTTCAGGATGGAAAGGAGACAATTTGGTGAAAAAGTCACCTAACATGGCATGGTGGACAGGAAAAACATTGTATGAATCATTTGATGAGTTTAAACTTCCAGACAAACCTACCAACAAACCCTTGAGAATACCGGTTCAAGATGTGTATACTATAACTGGAGTAGGAACTGTACCAGTAGGTCGTGTAGAGACTGGAGTGGCAAAGCCTAACATGAAGATAGTCGTCATGCCGTCCGGAGCTACTGGAGAAATCAAAAGTATTGAAACACATCATACTCAAATGGAATCAGCTGAACCTGGAGATAACATCGGTTTTAACTTAAGAGGTATTGAAAAGAAAGATATCAAGAGAGGAGACGTGATTGGTTCTCCTGACAGCCCTCCAAATGTTGCAAAAGAATTTAGAGCACAAATCATAGTTATTCACCATCCAACGGCTATTGCACCTGGATATACACCAGTAATGCATGCACATACAGCTCAGGTTGCAGCTACAATAGTTGCTTTTGAAGCAAAGATCAATCCACAATCAGGTGCAGTAGAAGAAAAAGATCCCAAATTCTTGAAGGCTGGTGATTCGGCAATTGTTAGGATCAAACCTGTTCGACCATTGCCAATTGAAACATTCCAAGACTTTCCTGAACTTGGAAGGTTTGCACTAAGAGATATGGGTGCAACTATTGCTGCCGGCATAGTCAAAGAGATCACTGAAAAATTCACAAAATAGTGATCTGAATGACCCAAACAGCCAGGATAAAACTAACAAGCACGAGTTTACAAAGGCTGGATGGAGTATGCAGTGAAATTAAAGGCATAGGTGAGAAAACAGGAGTGAAAGTAAAAGGTCCTACGCCACTACCAGTAAAACGACTCAATATAGTAACACGCAAGTCACCATGCGGACAAGGAACTCACACATATGAAAAATGGGAAATGCGAATACATCGCAGAGTTATAGACTTGAGTGCTGATGATAGGGCAATAAGACAACTTATGCGAATAAAGATCCCAAATGATGTTTATATTGAATTAACACTCAAATAGTTTTTGTTAACCTTAAATTACAGAGAGCTTTTTGATCAAATATGTCTGAACCCGTGCAAGAAAATAACATACAAGAAGAAAAAACAAGTAGTTTTAGCGTGTTCTACTCTTGCATGAGATGCGGAACACGTGTAAGTCAATCGGAGTTAACACGGCTTCCTGAAATAAAATGTATTTGCGGATTCAGAGTCTTCACCAAAGTTAGACCGCCTGTCGTGAAAACGATAAAAGCTTATTGATTATTGGGTCTTCCTTGATACTTATGCGCTCTCTGTAAATGAGTTCTCATTTCTTCCATACTTGAAAAATACAGATTGCATTTTTTGCAATCATACATAGTGTCATCGTGTGCAATTTGTTCGTGATGCATTAGCTCCTCTTGTTGACCGAATTTTTTACCACATTTTGGGCATTTATGTCTCTTAAAAAAATTCATTTTCATCCCAATTTTGCTTTTTGTGAATCCCAGCATTCTCTGCATAGCTGTCCATCTATAGACCACTTGGTTTTTGGATTGTATCTTATCATGCCTAATTTTTTACCACAAATTTTACAAAATTCTTTTAAATTCTTGTGTTCCTCATCTTTTTTATCAAAACATTTCTTACAAAGTAGGCCTTTCATTTCCCAGTGGTATCTTGGTTCCCACATATCTGGAACATCTTTTTCTTCATTGCAGATGATGCATTTTTGCCTTAAACTTTGCTCATAGAATCTTTGCATCTGAGTAACATAACAATCGCCACACAAAATGCCCTCTATTTGCCATTCATTTTTGGGTTTATGCTTGTGGCTAATTGATTTTTTACAAATAGTGCATATGAAGGATTTTGTTCCAAAAATACCCATATAATCAAAATGAATCTAATCTATTAAAAAACATGATGTAACTGCATATGGAGCGGAAAAGAAAACTTATTGAGTATTATTTTATAACTCATTTAGAGCTTTTTCAATAAGTTGGCTTGGATTAAGCATGCCTTTTTGTTTGGCAATGTGCTCAATTTTGCCGTATTGTTCTGCTGTAAAACAGATTGGCATTGAACGATCTTTCATGTTTTCTTTAGCATATTATGATTTAATATCTTTTTTGTTGATTGCCAATGATCGCTTGTTCTGGAGACACTCTTATTCTTTGAAAGCGTATCTGCGCTGTCCACTCATTTCAGGGGTTTTTTCTACTCCTATCAACACAAACTCTTTTTTGCTATCTAAAATACTCTGACTTGGACCTCGCTTATTTTCGTGAATCTCTTCATACTCCTCAAGGGATATTTTTATTCTGTTTCCTATTTCAGATTCAAGATTCATGTCCTTTACAATTTCTTTATAAGTTGGCATTATTACGCCGCTGAAAACCATCGCACTACTACCACTTCCATATGAACCAAATCCGAATCTTTTTCCTTCTAAATCAGTTCCCTTCTGAAATTCAAATTCTAGGCAACTTCTAAAGCCCATGTATAATGATGCAGTATACAAATTCCCTACTATTCGGGATGCAATTAACGAGCTTGCTAGTTTTGAATCATAGGCTTCTTGGAATTCGTCAGTTTGTGTAAACCTCTTGGTAAATTCATGATCTTTTGCCATGAATTCTTCATCTGCAAGGACAGATTCAATTGTTCCACGAGGATCTTTTGGTGTAGGTTCTTCCATTCCAGTTTTTTCAATAATTTTTTTCCAATATGGCATGCTTCTCCATTCATGTCTTAACAAATATGCTAGTGCCTTCTTTCCCATGTTGCTGTATGGTAAATGCATATTTATGAAATCGATATAATCCAAAATGGTTTCTCCTTCTTTTAATTTGATCAATCCAGTGGAAAGTGCTTTTTCTTTGTATGCCATCAATGCTTTCTTTACTTGAATCATGTAGAGCAAATTGGAATATTGACCATTAACAATTGGAGTTTCTTTGCCAAATGGCCTGTAGAAGTCGTATTCATTTTTTATTGAAGTAGATGTCACTTTTGGATCAAAAGTCATTATTCTTGGAGTATCATTAAGTAACATTGCCACAGCACCTGCTCCTTGGGTATATTCCCCGCTAGAACCAAGATCATACTTAGCAATGTCAGAAACAACAACAAGCGCATGTTTTCCTTCTGCTTCTCCAGCTCTTATCCAATTAGAATTATCATACAATGCGTATGAGCCACTAACACACGCAAATTTGCATTCGATTCCTCCACAGTGCTCAAATGAATCATCTCCGTATACCTGTTCCAGCATACCTATGACATAGGAATTCATTGCTTTTGATTCATCTAGTGATGATTCAGTAGCCACATAAAGTCGTCCGATGTCTTTTGGAGCAAGCTTATTTCTTTCCATTATTCTCAAACAAGCATTAGCTGCCATACATGCCGGATCTTGATTAGTATCTACCATAGCCATTTTAGATATGCCCAACCCACGCCGAAGTTTATCTGGGTCTAGACCACGTGCTTTAGCAAAATCTTGTGCGTCTACAAATAACCTTGGAACGTAGATGGCTATGTCATCTATACCTGCAGCCAACAGCTACACCTTTGTTGTAACAAATATAAGCATTGTGAGAGTCAATTTTGATCTCATAAAATCCTAATTTTTATTCACTTTTTTGTGTAAATCGATAAAAAATACCCTAAGACTGCAATTTAGATTTAAAAATCTCATCAAAGACACTGTACGGTTGAGCGCCAACCACCTTTGTGACCGAATTATCTGGTCCAATGATGAAGAAATCAGGAGTTCCAGTAAGGCCTAGGTTATTGGCATCCGAAACACTATCGCGAATAATTGGAATGTACTTTGACTGAGACACACATTGATTAAATTCATCTTGGTTTAGTCCTAACTGCTTGGAAAATTGTGCCAAGTTTGTAGCAGAAATCCATCCTGTATTTTCGCCTGACCAATTAGTATACAAAATGTCATGGTATTCCCAGAATTTACCTTGTTCTTGAGCACAATGTGCCGCATTCGCAGCAGTAACAGAATCTTGTCCTATGATGGTAAAATCTTTGAAGTACATCTTAACCTTGCCAGTATCAACATAATTTTTTACTATATCGGATTCAGTATTATGGAAAAAATTATTGCAGTAAAAGCATTGATAATCTCCAAATTCTATCACTGTAATTGGGGCACTCTCCGAGCCTAGAACAGGCGATAAATTAGATGTTAGAAAATTAACCCCTGTTTTTTGAGATGAGTTATGAGTATCTTCTGGTGAAGATGCTTTCATAACGGTATCTTGTCCATATATTAAAAAGAACCCCATCATAGCAGCTATCGTAATACCTATTCCTATTCCAAGTGACGGCAGATGGATTTTCACGATTCTTTCAGAATCAAAAGTCTATTTAGTTCTTCTTAAAGAGTATCTAAATAAAGAGGACGTGTTTTTACAAAAATGTGAAACGCGTTTTTGTCAATGGGTATGGATCAATAGGGAGTAGAATTGCACAATTCATTGCAGATGACAAAGATATTGAAGTGGTAGGAATAGGAAAGTATTCTCCAGACGATAAAGTCTCAGATGCTATTACGAGAGGTTTCAAAGTATATGTTCCAAAAAATAAATTAGATAATTTTAAAAACTTCAAAATTTCTGGCAGCATAGAAGAAATTGTTTCAAACTGTGATCTTGTTATAGATGCATCCCCTGGCGGATTGGGGTATTCTAACAAAAAAACACTTTATGAGCCAATGAATACTCGTGCTATATTTCAAGGCGGTGAAAAAATCACCGGAGAAAAATCAGTAGCACAGTTTATTTTCAATTCTAGGGTAAATTACGAGAAGGCATTTGATAAACAATTTGTCATGCAAGGTAGCTGTAATGTTACGGGCATGGGAAGAATTATACAACCTTTGAAAGAAAAATATGGAAAAAAGATAAAACGAATGGATGCGACTCTGCTTAGGCGATGGGCTGATTTAGAAGACTCCAAAACTGTGATAAAAGATTCCATTGAATGGACAGTAAAACCACATCACGATGATGATGTGAAAAACTACATGGGAGCGGATACGCCATTGTTTATTCGAGTTTTTAAAGTGCCTACAAGACAGATGCACGTGCATTTGATGGATATTCGATTTAATGGCTCTGCTCCTAATGCATCTGAAATAATTGATCTTTACAAGGATGAATATGGAGTTGCCATATTATATGGTGTAAAAGGAACAAAGGATATTCGAGATTATGCCGAATCAATTAACTTTAGTTTTAAAGATACCAATATGATTCACATACATGCAGATCTTACTGAAGTCCAAGATGACGTAATAAAAATAACATATTCTGACGATCAAACTGGCATAGTAGTACCAGAAAACCATCTTCTAATGCAAGCTATGTTGTTCAACAGATCTAGAGAAGATGCATTTAAGCATACAGAAGAGTTATTTCACATGAAAGAAAAAAAGAGAGTACTTGAAGAACATTTCAAAAAATAATAAACTCACATTATTTAAAAAGAACATAACGAAGAATGGGGTAGATTAAACCTCAAGATGGAATCTAAAGAGAAAAACAAAGAATTGAATCATCATAGCGTGCTAAACAGGGCTCAACTTGCGGCAAAGCAATCCGTGATCACACTTGCTGCAATAGGTGTGGCAGAGCTAATTGTAACTATGTTTACCAGTAGTACAACACTGACTGCAGATGGTCTGGACTCTCTTGCTGATTCCATGATCTCATTTATTGTATGGTTTGGGATAGGTATGATTAGGAAACCTAAGAATAATTTATTCCCGCTCGGATATATCAAAGTGGAGGTGCTTGCAGCATTTACTGCAGCAATCATAATCGTGGTTCTTGGTGCGCTTATAACATATCATGCAATTGGAGTATTATTTCATCCAATACCGATTCATTATCCTGAGATAACTATGATTGCGCTTGTTTCTGCAGGTGGCATATCACTACATAGGGCATTCTTGATAAGAAAAATTGCAATCGAATCAAACCTCATATCACTTAAGCTCGATGCAAAGAATTCAATTAAGGATGGTACCGCGTCTTTTGTAGGCTTTGCTAGCGTGCTTATCGGAACTTATACCACCTTCAAATTCATGGATGCCATAGGTGGAATAATAATTGCAGGATACATATTTTTGATGGCGTATACAGCAATTCGAGAATCTACGCTTGTGTTGATAGATGCAGTAGATAACCCACAAATGATCGACAAAATAAAGGAATTTGTACTCTCGCGATTTAAAATCAAGACAAGAGAAATACATCTGAGGCCTGTAGGAAAAGAGTTTATTGTGGAAATACACGTGGTCTTCCCAAATGCAACAAGTCTTGGTGAGGTAAACAAAATAATTAAAACAATATCTACCGATGTAAAAAATGAAATGCGATTGGCTAGGGTAATTATAATCCCTGAATCAGAGCACGACTAACTAGGATCTAGGCGGATTTGCGAATCTATTTTGCGGATTTTTATGATAATCCACCGGTATGCTTGAATCTTTTTGCCTTCCGGTTAAAATTCCTATCACTGTATCGTCTTTTTTAATTATTTCGTCCTGCATTAATTTTTTAATGCCGGCAGGAACTGCTCCTGAGGCCATTTCACAATCAAATCCATTAAGCCCTACTAAAGACATACCATCAAGCATCTCACTATCTGAAACTTGAGAAACTATGCCATTAGTGAATTCCAGAGCTCTGAGGCCTTTCAAAATATTGGCAGGTTTCGCGATTTGAATTGCGGTTGCTTTTGTTTTTGGTTTTATTCCTTGCGTGTCCATGAACTCATAATATCTTTTTATCAAATCCGTGTCTGGCTTTCCTTTATTCCATCGCAATTTGGTTTCTTCGAATTTTCCATTATAGAGTGTGTGCAGAGTATTTGCACCTTCTGAATTAACTACAGCTATGCGTGGAATTTTTTTAATCCATCCCCATTCGTATAACTCCATTAAGCTTTTTCCACAACTTGAAGTGTTTCCAAGAGCCCCACCTGGATATACAATCCAATCAGGAGCATTCCAATCGATGGATTCCAGAGCTCTGTAAACAATTGTTTTTTGTCCTTCTATTCTGAATGGGTTTACAGAATTAACAGTATATCCTCCCACCTCTCCCGCTTGCTTAAGCGAAGCTGAAAGGGCGTCATCAAAGTTACCTTTAATTTCTATCACTTGTGCTCCAAATTGAAAAGCCTGACCTAGTTTTCCAGGAGCTACTTCGCCTGCTGGTATATATACATCGCAGTCCATGTTTTCATTCGCTGCATACATGGCAGCTGATGCAGAAGTATTTCCAGTTGAAGCACAAATTATTTTCTTTATTCGTACAAGTTTTGCATGTGTAACTGCAGTAGTCATTCCATTATCTTTGAAA
>DATFDB010000080.1:0-8769 GCA_035252445.1 Nitrosotalea sp.
AATACTCGATGTTTTTCTCATCAAGCATTTTCTTGAATTGGTCTTCTGATTCAACAAGCCCAATTTTCTCATAATCAATGTCACCTGGAATTACAAGGTTTCTTTGCTTCAACTCCTTGAGTGTTTCAAGGCTGACACAAACAGGAAGACTTGACGGCTTTAAGGCAAGGAAATAGCTGTCCTTGCATTTTATCTCCTTTGGGTCTATTCCTAAACGGAATTGTTCTAGCGGGCTTTTGTTGTCAAGTATGGTAGGATCCTTTTTGGCTGCATCTCTGAAGCTGCCATCTTTTGTGACTGCAAAAACATAGTTGACAGATTTAGTCGAATTTTCTGTAGCAACTACAGAGTATAATCCTGTGGCGTTTGGTGTAAAGTTCCAAATTATGTCCTCATAATCATTTGATTTTACATCATAGTGTTTTACAGTGTAATACACTTGTTTGTTGTCATCTAGGATTTTAATTGAGATAGTAACGTTGTAGCCGTGGTTTTGGGGCGTATTATTTACAACTTGATAAAATAGTTTCATTGGTTCTCCTACTAGTGGCATTGTTTTGTTATCATATGGAGAATTTTCGTAGTTTAGGTCATGGATTGTAAAACCAAATGCAACCTGAGAAAAAATCATCAACAATACCGGAACAGCAATTATCGCAAGATGTAGAATTTTCATTTTTTATCAGCGTTTGGATTCTTCAATATGACAGTAAAGTTAGACTCCAAGTTTTGATCATAAAATGAAACTTTCAACAAATAATCTCCAGTCTGGTTCAGCATTATTGGTCCACCAAGTCCATTACTTAGCTGATAAGTCTGGTTTACATATACAGGATGCAATCCCATATCTGGATCGCATAATTGTACGAGATTGTTTCCTTTCCACGATATATCACGATTTGAATCAAGTATTGTCACATGTGGATAATCACAGCTTTTTACAAACCCTACAAAATTAATGGTAAAATCAATCTTGTCATCAGTATAGTATACAGGGTGGAGGTCAGTAGTTATCTTGTTTATGGGTCCTGGAACCCACCCTTGTTTTACTAACCTGTCTGCAGACTCTGGTTTTACGCATGCTGGCAAACCATCCTCTGATTTTATGATGAGCACTTCGCCCTGCATGCAGCTCACCTGTTCTGATCTTGTTCCAGACTTGAACTGTAAAAGCGGAGAAAAGAACGAGTCATCAGCTGGTCTGATTTGTATCAAAGGGTCAAGACAGTCTTTGTTTGCTTTGAATTCTGATTTTGTGTCTTGCGGCAACGGCTCATCTGGAAATGTCCAAAATCCCAACATATCATGAGAACTGCATCCCGGAATGGCCTTAAACGAATTTGAGGAAACTTTGTAATTTCCATTTTCCTTGTCCAATATCAAAAGCACCCTGTCGCCAATCTCAAATTTTGGAGGAGAAGGTATCGAGCTTCCTGAACCAATTACATTGATAGTTGAATTTGACATCTTGTTTTTGATGTACTCTTCTACCTGTATGGCATAATGATATTCTCTTGTAAAGTTACGCGTATCTTGAAAAGATGTTACCTTGCCTATCAATATCATATCGCTGTTATGATAAGTTTGGAGTGGGGTCTCTGCCATTAGAAATCCATTTGCGTTTTGTAATAACATAACACTTGACAAAATAATGCCTAGCGATATTATTGTCAATAGAGTTTTCAATTGCACATACAATTGAATCAAGGTAGTGCTACCTCCTTGTAACCCATACCGGCAATTTCAACTTCAGTAAGTGTGTATACGCCTGACACACAAGGAGGATTCAATGGATCAATGTAATCAAAGTCCGAAGCATTTACTTGATCTGCTGCATATCCAACAGCTAACGGATATCTCTCACAGGCAAGTTTTGGTATTGACTGATCATAAAAACCAGTAGCGTTTGCCAGTGGTTTTATTATGTATATGACTGTAAAGTTTGCACCCACAGGATAATTTTCGAGGTTAACTGCGTCAGGTATTGTTGTGATAACAAACGAGCTTGTATAGTCTTTGCCTGAACTTATGCTAAACATATTGTCATGTTTTTCATAGTGCAAGTTCCCGACGTGAAGAGTTGAGCCAAGTTCGATCATGTTCTGGCAAGTAAAACCATTACAATCCTTGTAATTTGAAACAATTGTAAAAGTGAGCCTGACACATGCAGTAGAATTAGTGCCCATCAAAAGGGCTGGTGTGACTCTAGAGTCATGTTGATTATCTGGCGCCACGTAGAATTGCCCACAGGCATTTTTTGACAAGGTATTGGTTGTGCTTACAAGCAGGCTTGACTCCCATCCTCTCTGAATCAGTTTTTGGGCAGTATCAGGTTTTACACATGCAGGAGAGCCGTCTTCTGCATTTAATACAAGATTCAGACCTTTCTTACAAGCAACATCTTTAGGGGCAATTCCTGTTGTGAGTTGTTGCAAAGGAGGAGGGAAATATGGGTGTTCATCATTTAGTCCACTTACTGAACTTCTAAAGAATGGTGCTTGATTGTTGAGATAATAATAATTCCACACATCATAGTTTGAATCGTTACCAGTTACCCAATCTTCCAAGGTACCATTTTTCATAGCGTCAATCATTTGTGTTTTCATCATCTCCATCCAGATTGCTCCCTTGTATTGATAATATGGCGCCCATTCCTCTCGTTGCGTTTCCTTATCTGGTACACAGCCTGGACATCCCCAACATGGAGCACTAGGCCAGTCAGGATGAACAGGCACTGCACATCCACCTCTAGCAGAATTATTTACCAATACAGGAACTAATAACAAGATCGCGACTGCAATTATTGTAAGATGTAGAACTTTCATTTCATTATCATCATGGAGGTATTGGATGAAGAGATGGAGGAATAGGCGGATATTGGATTTCATTACCAATCACTTGTAAATCTATGTTAGATGTGTTTGTTCCATTGACAACATTGAATGCTACTACATAGGTTCCATCAGGATCGGAAACTGCTGCATAATACTGAATTTGCATTTGAGTGCCATTTTGAAACGATGGAGTTAGGTAATGGATCATACCTGTAGGATCAGTCACGGTACCAGAAAATTTCAACGCATTTGAGATAGTGGCAATTATTTGTAGATCGGTTCCATGATATTTTTCTTCTGTGAAGGTATCTCCCCAGTTGTGTCTTTTTGCATATGCTAGAGCAGTGAAGTTAACATATGCTGTCCCGTTTGGCAGTAGAGATGGAGGCAGAGATGGCGGGGGAGACGGCGGAATAAAGTTAGAAAGGTGAACTGGCTGAGTCTGATTACTTGCATATTCAGAACCATTTAGGATTGTGATTGTGGAAGCATTTGTAGTTGTATAGTTCTCGATTATTGCATCCCCAAGATCTATCACCATTGTTTTTTCTGGCTCACGTATCACAACATTATTTGTTTGCAAAGTGACAGGAAATGCTTTGACTAGAACGTGTACTTTGTCGCCTACACTCCATGGTAAATTTCCCAAGTTTATGTGACTGGCCTCAAGTCCTACAGTACCGCTATAATTTTGTGGCACTTGTGCTAGATGAATATAAAGTGAGTTGTCAAGGTTGTCTTTTTTGCATGATGTTCCATTGCACACCTGATAACCTACAAATTGTGTACCTTTTTCTGAAGTCAGAACAAGATGAGGAGTAGGTAGTATAACGCATTTTGTAGGACACATTATTGCTGTATCTACTTCCATTACTATCTGTGCTTTGATACCTAGCGGATTTTCTTTTGTGTAATTTGACAAATCTAAATTAGCAGATTCTGGGTTTTCTCTGGCACCAGACAATACATGAGATTGGAAAAAGTATGCCACACTAAAAATTGTAGCAATAGTAATTCCAGAACCTACAAGTATAGCAAGATGTAGTGTTTTCATTTTTTCTTGGTGTTTGCATATTGCGCAAGTCCCATCACACCAAGCAGCCACAACGTATTTGCAAGTACAAAAGAAGGGCTGAGATACAGGTATGGCGTAGTGTCAAGAATATCAAATAGAAGGGCGGATGCCTGGGAATGTACATTTAACATTCCAGTATGAAAATTCAAGCTCCAAGATGGAATGTATGAAATATTATCTACAGTTCCAAGCATAGTCTCCAAGTCTTTTTGCATCAATCCAAAATCAGTATCTTCCGTAGGTGAAATCAATACAGGATTACCAGATGCGGGTAAGAGTTTTTTCACGGTAGCAAGTTCGCCATGTATTGTCTCAGGATCTGAGGTAGATTGCACCTGAACAAGTACTACTCTTGCTTCATCAAGTGGATGCACATAGTCAGCGTGAAACTGGATTGCAAGCATGATGCCAAGAGCTACCGATGACATACATGAAGCAATTATCAAAGAACGGAAGCTTTTCACACTTGATTAGTGCGGTACAACCATCATTTAAAAAAGTGGCGCAACATTCTTCTGGTTTTGCAACCAGTTGCAACTAATTATAGATGTAGAAGCTATCTATCAGATGTTTTTTATCAGACAATGCCTAAATTTACTAGGACTCAACGTTTCTTGTATGACATCAGAGAAACACCAAATATTGCTAAACTCGCTTGCAAACACACTGGAATCTCAGGGAATAACAATCACGCACATAGACATGGCAGACACCCCAGAACTATTTGATGAAAAATATCGAAAGCTTGCAAAGCCAGTCGAAAGAGACGGATACAGTCCTGATCTTGAGGGCATAAAGGGTGCACTGAAACATTTTGGCGAGGTAAAAACAAGTGTCAAAGACGACCCCAACATAGACGCCCAGCTTAGAGCATTTACAAGCAGAGAAATGGACGGAAAGGACGTTCCTCTTCACATCGTAGTTCCAAGGGAGCTCAAAAAGGAACTAGAGGGCAAGCTGTACAAATTAGGACTCTATGACAAGTACAAAAAAGGGTCAATCAAGATATGGTCATAAGATTTGCTGCATCTGGTAAAACAGAATATTTGGTAAAATTCATCTTTTTTGCATCCAACGCCACCAGTATTTTTGTACCTTTATAAAATCAGTAAAGTTACCACCATCTGTCAATGCAGATACCAAGTGAGTTTGATCCAAAAAAAATTGAAGAAGAAGTAAAACACCAGATATCAAATATTGATTTAGAGAAATTAATTTTCGAGTCTTCAAACAAGACAAAAAAAATTGCGTTCATAGAAGGTCCACCTACAATGAATGGCATACCGCATGCAGGCCACCTCCGCGGCAGAATAATGAAGGACCTGTGGTATCGATACATGACACTTAGAGGCTACAAGGTAATCTTCAATGCAGGATGGGACACACAAGGACTGCCAGTTGAGCTACAAGCAGAAAAAGAGCTTGGCATTTCAGGAAGCAAGTCACAGGTAATCGAGTCTGCAGGAATTGAAAAAATTGTTTCAGAGTGCAAAAAAATTGTGCACAGGTTCAACGAAAAGTGGGTCGAGTCTGACAAGTTGCTTGGAATGGCATTCAACCAAAAAAATGCATACTGGACATACAAAGATGAATACATTGAACGCGAATGGAAGTACCTCAAAAAGGCAAATGAGAGTGGAATTCTTTCAGAGGCCTACAAGGTTGTAGCATATTGCCCAAGCTGCCAAACATCGCTGAGCCATGCAGAGGTAAACCAAGGATATGACACTGTGCAAGACCCATCACTATACTACAAGGTAAAGTTGCAAGATGAAAACTTGTATCTAATTGTCTGGACCACAATGCCATTTACACTTGTCACAGATACAATGGTTGGAGTAAACCCAGACGAGACATATGTACACATCATGGTAGGCAGCGAAACATGGCTTGTTGGAAAAAGCCGTTTGGAGGAATTTGCAAAAGAGGCCAAAGTCGAAGAATATTCAGTTGTCAAAGAAGTCAAGGGTTCAACTCTTGAGGGAAAAAAATACATCCATCCACTCCTCTATGAGATACCAGGACTCAAGGAACGTGCATCACTTCCAAATTTCCACATTGTAGTCTCTGAAGAGTTTGTAGACGTGCAGACAGGAAGCGGACTAGTACATCTCTCTCCTGCAAACGGAGAAGAAGACTTTGAGATTGCAACAAAAAGAAAGATTCCTATTTTTAACCCAATAAATGACGAGGCAAAATTTACAAAGGACGCAGGAGTTTTTGCAGGCCTTTTTGTCAGAGACGCAGACGAAAAAATTGTTAGTGCAGTCAAGGAAAAAAATGCACTAGTAAGAATTGGCAAGATAAAGCACCAGTATCCCCTGTGCTGGAGATCGCAGCACAAGCTGCTCTGGCTTGCAAGAAGAGGATTTTTTTATTTTCTTGACAGGTTGGGGGACAAGGCAGTAAAGGCTGCAGAAAGTGTCGAGTATTTTTTTGAGCCCCCAAGAAACAGATTTGTAGAGATAATCAAAGACAAGCACCCTTGGTGCATCTCAAGGGAACGCATCTGGGGCTGTCCGTTACCTCTTTGGAACTGCAAAAATTGCGGCAACCAAAAGTGGTTTTTCTCAAGGGAGGACATTGTAAAATCAGCAACGGAATTACCTGACGGACCAGGTTTTGAGCTGCACAGGCCGTGGATAGACAGGGTTGGAATAAAGTGTGACAAGTGCAACTCAAAGATGGAAAGAGAACAATTTGTTCTTGATACATGGCACAACAGCGGTGCGGCACCATATGCGTCATTGACTGATGCAGATTACAAGCAATACATCCCGGCAGCGTTTCTCACAGAGGGTATAGACCAGACAAGGGGGTGGGCATACACCCTGCTAATTGAAAATGTCATACTCAACGATGCGCCAGTTGCGCCTTTCAAATCATTTCTGTTCCAGGGCCACGTGCTTGACAAAAATGGCAACAAGATGAGCAAGAGCCAGGGAAACGTGCTTGATGCAATAGAGTTGCTAACAAAATATTCTGTTGATTTGATTCGCCTGTATTTCATGTGGAAATCAAGCCCAATTGAGCCTCTCAACTTTAGCACAGATGAGCTTGTCTCAAGGCCATACCAGATCCTCAGCACACTTTACCACTTGCACATTTATCTGAAACAAAATAGCGAGTACGACAAGTACGAGAAAAGTTTCACGGTCCAGTGGGCAAAAGACAAGAATCTACTAAAGGAGCCCGAGATATGGATCCTGTCCAAGCTTCAAAAACTGATTTCAGACATCATAGAATCCCAGGACAGGTGCAGGTTTCACGAGTCAGCAAGGGCAATAGATGATTTTGTCATAAATTCAGTCAGCCAGGTCTACATCCCAATTACAAGAGAAGAGTTGTGGACAGAGGACGAGTCTGCAAGGGACAGAAGGCTTGCAATTTATGCAACGCTAGATGAAATATTAAGAACGCTTGATGTCTTGCTGCATCCAATTTGCCCATTTACCACCCAGTATCTTTACACCTCAATGTTTTCCAAAAAAGACAGCGTACTGCTAGATGACTTTCCAGTTTTGCAGCAATCGCTTATCAATGAACCAATTGAAGAATCATTTGACCTGATGAAAGAATCAGTCTCGGTTTCTGCTGCAGCAAGAATGAAAGGAAAATTAAAACGCAGATGGCCTCTAGACAATGCAATCATTTGTGTAGAGCCATCCCAGAAACAAAAACTTGAATCTCTTTCAGAATTGCTCTTGTCACAGCTCAACGTAGAAAAATACCAGATAGTGGAGGTACAAAAATCAGAAGGGCTTGAACTTTTATCAAACCTAATCAAGGCAGGACTTCCAGTCTCCCCAAAAGTTGAGCTTGAAAGAAAAAAGATTGGCCCAAAGGCAAAACAAGACATGGGAAAACTTGTTTCCAAGTTTTCAGAGACAGACCCAAGTGCCATTGTAGACGGGTTACTCAAGGGGGGATCTTTCACATTTGATCTTGGTGACAACAAGATTGAGCTTGAAAAAGAAGATTTTGTCATAGACTTTGCAGAAAAGGAAGGATACGCCATGGCAAGGCGCGACTCTCTCATAGTGTTTATCAGCACATCAAGAAACCGCGAAATGATGGCCCGAGGGCTTGTTCGTGATATTGCAAGGAGACTGCAGGTGTTAAGAAAAGAACGCGGATACAACCCCACAGACGTACTTGACTCGGCATACATTTTGGGCCTTGATGAGGATTCGCTAGAGATGATCAAGGAGAAACATGAAGATCTTGCCTTCCTTGTAAGGACAAAAAAGGTAGAATTTTCCGACAAGGCAAAAAGCTACAAAGATGAGGATCTAGATGGTCAAAAGATCCAAATCTCCATTGAGTAGGGGTTTTATCCTTCCAATTAAATAATTAAACAGTGATCAAATCTCATGCCAAAACAAATAACTCTTGACGGATGGCTATTGTCACACTTTCAGGTATTGCTAAAGAGAGGCTCGGCCCATGTGGCAAGGACAAAGACGCCCATAGTTCTATACAGAACAACGATGGAAGAGGAAGGAGAGTCGTATCAGGAAACCGTTTGCACTCTGACTGATGGCTACATAATTGTCCAAGTGTTAACATCAGGCGGCGGTATACCGCCAAGCTTTCAGCAGCAATTTGTTTTTACTATCGAAGAATTCCCAGGATGGCTTGTAAAGAAAAGCAGAGACCTTTTGCTTTCCTGCGTAGATTTACTTGAAGAGCAGTTTGGTTGATCATAAAAAACAAAGTAGCGGGCACGGATATTTCGCCGTGCTCGCCACCTGGTAAGAATCTACAACTTACACATAGACTACATCATTCCTATTGAAAAGAATGTGTTCGTTCATTCTGAAACCTCACCGTTTTTTGGTGCAAGCAATTGCAAGAATT
>DATFDB010000081.1:0-4204 GCA_035252445.1 Nitrosotalea sp.
ACCCCTATCGTCGATTTTTATTTCTACATCTTGGGAGATTTTTGGTTTGATGGCAAGTTGGGCAGGGGTGTAAATCAAGGCAGATTTTGTAAAGGATGAAAGCTCATAGTCGTTTGTCATGTATAACGCATAGAATGGGCACGCATCTACACACAAACCACAGAATACGCATTTACCGTAATCTATCTGTGGCATTATTGCTTTTTTGTTTTGTTTCCACGTCTCATTTACCTTGACCATACCTATTGCTTCTGCTATTCCTTCGCATGCCACAGAGCAAAGTTGACAACCCGTACAGTGTTCGTGATACAATATGTGTCTCCCTCTCAGTCCAGCAATTCCTACTCCGGTTTCAGGATTAAATTGGAAACCGTCTCCAACAAATTTCAGCTTTTGTTCAGGATAACGTAGTGTGAATCTTCGGATTGCGAGGTGTTTTACTCCCGAGTTCAATGCTCTTATAATTCCACCAGCAGTACTCATTGAATCAATCCTCCAGGTCCCAAGACACCTGCGTATAGCAATCCAAGAGCTATAAAGATGTTAATGAATGCAAGTCCAATTAGTTTGTACCAACCTGTGTGCAATAACATGTCTATTCTAATTCTTGGGAAGACTCCACGTGGTAGCAGAATTAAGAGTATCACTCCGACAGTTTTTATCACAAACCATAATGTTCCGTTGAGCATATCTTGATCAAATAGAGGAAGTCCTGCTATCTTTGCAGTTATTGGTCCTATTGTAATTCCATTGGTCACAATATCTGCTGGGAACGGAGGCCAAACCATGGGCCCATTCCATCCTCCAAGGAACAATACCGTGAACAATCCAGCAAATGCATAAAGTTTCAGGTATGTTCCAAGTTGAATAAGTCCATACATCATACCTGAGAATTCAGTTAGCCAGCCAGCTACAATCTCACTTTCTGCTTCTGGAAGGTCAAATGGAATCCTCTCAAGTTCTGCAATTATACAAATGAAAAATACTATTGCACTGATAGGTGCAAAGACAATCCACCAATAGTGTTGTTGCGATTCAGCAATTTGAGAAAGATTCAGTGTACCTGTTAGAATGACTATGCTAAGCAAAGACAGAATCAATGGAATTTCAAATGCAATCATTTGGTGCAATGCACGCAGGCCGCCAATGAATGTCCATTTATTGTTTGCAGCCCAAGCAGTAAGGACAGATATTATTGGAAAGAATCCAATGGTAGCAAAAACCGCAAGTAACCCCACTGTAGGATTTGCAACGACCCACCCACGTGCAACTGGAATCAATGAGACAAATGCACCGGCAGTTCCAACAAATAACAATGGCCCGACCCAGAAGATTGGTTTATCGGCCTTTGCTGGAATGATAATTTCTTTTGATATTAATTTTAGACCATCTCCCATTAACTGAAGTATACCCTCAATTTTTCCACAGTAAAGCGGTCCAACCCTAAGCTGTATTTTAGCAAGAAATTTTCGTTCAACGAAAATAGTAGCTGCTGCAAGAAGTGCAGCAAATCCAAATCCCGGAAATGCCATCACATGGAAAAGTGTAGTGTGAATAAACGACTTGATTATAGGTAATGTACGTGAAGGATCTGCCATCCATGTCATGGCAAGATATGGCGTCAACATTTGGTTATTGACTAGCGGCATTTTGATGTAGAATAATACAATAAAGACAATTGGGAGTCCGACCAGTGAGAATATCAGTATGACCCAGAAGATTATATCAAATAAAGAACCGATGAATCTACTTAGTCTAAACTGCGGTGCGATTGTTGACATTTATCTGTCTGCCTCCACTGGCCAATAATTAAGGCTCCAATAAACAGCAGGCATGTTGCCTAACAACTCGCCTTTTAGCAAATAGGGCATGCAGATTAGATTTCTAAAGGACCCAACGCTAATCTTGACTCTATATGGTTCTGGCCTATTGTTTGAAACAATGTAATATCCAAGTGCACCCCTTCCAGATTCTACCCGTCTGTACACTTCATCATTGCCGCCTTTAGGATTAGGTTTTAGTTTTGTGCGCACAGAACCTGATTTTGGCATCTTTCTTATTGCATCTCGAATTATCCTACAGCTTTCAAACATCTCCAGATATGGAACATAAGATCGTGCATAAGAATCACCTTCTTTCATCACCACAGTTTCAAAATCCAAGTTTTCATAAACATCATACGGTTCCTTTTTTCTTATGTCAAAGTTCACACCTGAAGCTCTTAGAACAGAACCAGTAGTACCAAGTCGTATTGCGTCGGTTCTTGATAGTATTCCAGTTCCTTCAGTTCTACTAATCAGAATCGGGTTTTTGTAGAATACGGCTTGATATTCTTTCAATCTTTTTTCAAGATAATCTACCTGTCTGAGACATCTTTCTTCAAAGTTAGCTGGCAAATCATTTCGTACTCCACCTGGTACAAGATATGCATGAGTTACTCGTGCGCCAGACATTGCCTCCAAAAGATCAATGAATAACTCACGATCTCCAGCTGGCCACATGAACATTGTAGAATGTCCTAGAAAGATACCATAGATTGCAAGCCAGTAAAGTATGTAGATGCATCTGTTAAGTTCAGCTGCTATTACTCGAATGTATTTTGCTCTTTCCGGAACTTCAATCCCAAGCAATTCCTCGACTGCAAGACAATATGGATAAAGTATGTTTGATGAATCATGAATTACAGGTCTTTCAAGGTGAGGAATGTTCTGAATGTAATTTCTATACTCTGCCATTTTTTCTTCACCGCGATGTACGTAACCTGGATCAGGATCACATGAGACAATATAGTCTCCATCCACTTTTATGATCAGCCTCATGTGGCCTGACCCTGGATGTTGTGGTCCTACGTTGAGCGTCATTATTCTATCATCGATATTTTCAAGTTGAATTCCAGGAGGTAGTTGTGTTGCCATTTTTATCTACCCTTTATCTTGAAATCCTTTCTGAATGGTGGAATGTCTGCCCAGTCCTCTGGTAAAAGCAGTCTTCTATTATCTGGATGACCTTCAAAGTATACACCAAACATTTCAAAGCATTCTCTTTCATGAAATTCCACACTGTAGAAAACCTCTCGCAACGATGTCATTCGCGAACTATCTTTTCCAGGATTTGGAATTTCCTCACGTGGTACTCTAGTTGCAAGTGTTATAACTTGATTAGCAAGATTTTCGTCAGTGTAAGAACCTAGATGATATACAACTTCAATTTCTTTTGAGTCTGGATAATCCACACCAGAAACAGATTCAGCGTGATCATATCCTAATTCATCGCGAATAAAATGAGCAACATCCAAGATATCTTCTTTTTTTGTCGATACTCGAATTCTTCCAGAGCGTACATAATCCACATTTACTTTTGAGCTAAATTTTGAAGCAATTTTATCAGAAATTGACTTTTCAAACTGAGGTATAGGTTTTGGTTTGACTGGGGCATCAGGAGAGAAATCAATACCTTTCTCTTCATAGAATTTTTTAGCTTCATCTTTTGATAGGGATTTTATCTCTTCAGAAGACTCGGCAGTCCCACTGGGTTGCCCATCCTTTTCATTATCCGAACTCATTATTATGCGCCTTTCATCCGTTTAATTTTTTCCTGAAGTAACATACAGCCTTGAATTAGAGTTTCAGGTCTAGGAGGACATCCTGGAACGTAAATGTCAACTGGAAGAACTCCGTCAATGCCAGGAAGTACGTTGTATGAATCAAAATACAATCCTCCTGTAATTGCACATGCACCCATAGCTATTACATACTTTGGATCTGGCATTTGATCATATACCATTCTTAATCTAGGTGCCATTTTTCTGGTAATAGTTCCCATTACAACAATAAGATCACATTGTCTGAGAGACCCAAATGCCTCAATAATTCCAAATCTTTCTACATCGTATCTCGGACTTGAGGCAGCTCCGAATTCTACACTGCAACATGCAGTTTCAAGATGAACTGGCCACAGAGACCAAATTCTGCCCCAATTTATGGCATAGTCAAGAGGTTTTCCAACAGCCCTTACTAGAATATCACCTAATTTTCCAACTAGAACATTGGTAGCATGCGGTGCGGTTTCCTGATTAAAGAATTCTTTTAGCACTACTCTTCCCTACCTCGAAGTCTTTCAATATTTGATTTAAAAGTTACCAAATGTTTTTCCTCCCTGCTTGATATAGAGCGTAGGCAAAAGCTGCAAACATTACTCCTAGAAA
>DATFDB010000082.1:0-6280 GCA_035252445.1 Nitrosotalea sp.
AACAGGCAGTTGACTGGATGAATGAAGAGGCAAAGAAGATGGAATGGAAGTTTGAGGCAAGACTGTACAACTACGAACTAGCTAGCCAGAACTTTGGCACATTTGAGATGTTTTCGTGGATAGGAGACTCAAAAGCAGCACGAGATCTTATTCTCAAGGCAAGCAAGCGATTTAAGATAAAAGTCATAGAGGGCGGATACAAGACTAGGCGATTGATAATCAAGATGGTGCGCCATGAATATGGCTTGGTACGAAAGGGCGACCGAATAATAGGGCAGATAGAATTCTCCTCATCTCATCTGACAAATAGCAGATGGACAATAAGTAAAGAGGAGCGAAAATAATTATTGCCCACGATCTAATTCTGCCTTGGCAAGAAGCTGTGCTACCCGTAATGGTTCTGGTATTGCCCCCTGCAATGTGAATGCATCAAGAAGCTTTTTTGCTTCTTTTGTTTCACAGCCTTCAATGCGCAGATAAATTTCATGTTTTGTGTGCAGTGATGTTTTGGTTCTAGGTCCAAGTTTTCTGTATTGCATCATTTTGGATTCAAATGAATTTGGAAAGTGATGTTTGATTGCGTCTTCTATTCCATCAGATTCTTCATATGTTACACCGATGATTGGCATCATGAGTTTTTTTTGGAGTTTTTTAATATCAATAATGTTATACATAGAAATTATTAGCCCAGAAATTAGTATAAAGCTAATATCAAGACGTGCAAGTTTTTCATACATGGAAATTATTGCATCAGTTGCATCGTCGCCTTCAAGAGTAGCTTTGCCAAAGACAAATCCGTCTATCACAAAATCCCGTCTCATTACAATACCGGCCAGTACTGACATGTGACCATTTTCTTTGAAACTTTCTGCTATGGCAAGCCCACGTAAGCCTTTTTTCTCAAGTCTTATGTGATTCATCATTATTTCTTTTTACAAATTTCTTATAAACAAGTGCAGTTACGACAAAAAAAATAGCCGTCACAAAAGACCATGAAACAAAAGCAGGCATGTCAAAACTAGTCATGTGTATTACAATTTAGAAGTTAGAGATATTTTAGTTAATGTTTAGAAGATGGTTGTCTAGTCATCGAGATGTTAAATTATACTACAATTGGCCCGCTACCAACTATTCGAATTGTCTGCGATTCCGGTTTTAGAATGACACAAATGTCATTTTTTATGAACGAGGCGGGTTTGTTAAGAGAAAGTTTCATCGGTTTTAGAGATACTATTTTTGCTGCTCTGATCTGCATCCCTATATTGACAAGAAATGTCTGATTTTCAGTTAGATTGTCTTTGAAGAACTTGTTTTGTAGAAAATCCAATGCAATATCTTGAGATATTATAATCCCCTCTCCTGTAGACAATTGGTCTCCTCTTTGAACATCATCTGCAGTTATACCCTTTACAGCAAGCCCAACTCGTGCTGGAGAGATGGCCTCTTCAACTGGATCATCGTGCATTTGGATTGATTTTATCAAAACTTCATCGCCTTTTGGTGATAGTTTGAGTTTATCGTACGCCTTTATTTTTCCTTGGGCTACCTTTCCAAGTATCACAGTACCTACTCCTTTTACTTCAAAACAATGGTCAATTGGAATTCTTGTACTACCATCAATCGATACTGGCTCCAATGCATCCATTTCTTTTTTAAGATCAGCTAGTTCAACAATTTTGTACTGTTCCACAACAGTTCCTTTTATCATAAGGCGAAGTTTTTCTCTATCCACATCATAAGTGTGAGCCAATAATCCTTTGCTCTTCTTTAGAACATCAAGTGCAACAATCTGCTCTCCTGTGAACTTGTCAAGTTTTGATACGTGAAATATGACATACTCTCCCATGTTTATGGCTTGAAGAAGCGGTTGTATTTTTTCTGGAAATCCCGTAGGAAGCGTCCATGTTTTTACAACGCCTGTCTCTTTTTTATCATATATTGTAATGTCAGTTGCAGTTCCTTTTTTGCCGAAGTCTTTGGCTAGTGACTCATCGTCTCCAAGCAAGGTGTAGTTGATTGATTTCAATTTATTTTTGAGAATTGGCTACTAGTAAAATATCTTATGAATGTCATGATATCTAAAACTAGGCTTTGCAGAGTTAGGTTGAATCATACAACTCCTACTTTATGAACGGTGACAAGTCCGTTATCTCCAATAATCTCTTTAATCTCGGGCAATATGTTCTCAATTTTTTGCAGATCATCGATTACCTCAATCATCAAAGGCATGTTAACAGATATCCCTTCTACCTGAAAATTGGATTTTCCTCTTTTACCGTATCCAGATACTCCTGTCCACACAGTAGCGCCTGAGATATGACCTTTCTTTAGAGCATCAAGTATCAGACTATGGACACGCTTTCCATTGAATGTATCATTACGTTTTATTCGTATTACAAGTGACCACATTTCTAATGTTCTCATCTAAATCCTCCACTTAGAACCACGCTTGTTAAAGCTCTGCCACCAAATATTGCACCTAGTGATAATCCCACGTTGGTCATTATATTAATTGCAACTAGGATGTATTGCCTATTATCAATCATGTTTGAAGTTTCAAGCGCAAATGATGACATGGTGGTTAATCCCCCACAGAATCCTATTGCAACAAACATTGCATATTTTTCATCAAGATTCCATTGCTGCGACAACACTACAAATACTCCAAGAATAAAACTTCCAATTACATTTACAAGCAATATGTTTACAGGTAATACTCCAAGTACAAGCGGAGACCTTGTTATACTATATCTTAAGAAAACTCCTGCAACTCCACCCACTGCAAGAAATGCAATCTCTATCATTTTCATACCTGACTAGCAGACCTATTGCCCGAGTTGACTAGGGTCTCTTCAAATCTATGAAAAAGTTCCCCGTTTTGATTTTGCTTTTTGTTTATCATTTTATCTACCCATTAATTTTCATTAGGTAGACATTATCAGCACCTTTTAGGAGCGGTTTTGGTTTTTACACCAAGGCTAATGTCATAGCCGGATGTTTTTACATTCAATAAAGTGCATTTATAATTTTCGGTCTGTCTAGATTGGTCTCATGAGAGAGTCATCCTCTTGAATATGTGACCAGCATCACAGACTTGTCTATGACATGTCCTGCAATGGCTTGCTCCAAAACATCTCTTGTTGCATTTTGATCAAGATTAAGAACTGTATCTAACGCGTACAACGTGAAAAAATATCGATGGGTTCCAGATGGAGGACATGGTCCTTTGTAGCCAGGTTTTCCAGCACTTGTGAGGCCTTGAGGAAATGAGATGTCTTGTCCCGCAGAAAATCCAGTTGTATTAATTGGAATGTTCCACACTGTCCAATGTGTAAATGGGCCACGCGGTGCATCAATGTCTACAACAGTAAGTACGAGACTTTGTGCAGTTTGCGGAACACCCAATATTGTAAGAGGTGGAGATACACCATCTCCATCACATGTGTATTTTGATGGAATTGTCCCATTGTTTTCAAATGCAGTACTTGACAATTCAAAAGATTGAGTAGGCGTTATGTGTATGATGTTTTCTTGTGCCAGATATTGTAATCCTTGTACAAAATCAGAGTCATTTATGGCTCCGTTTGCCCACAAGCCAGCATTGTTTTTTACCCAGATTGGGATTCCATTCTGAGTTAGAACAGTAGAGTTTGTTTTTTGTATTTGTATTATTTTTTGATCAACAAGATATTGAACACCTTTTATAAAATCAGAATCTCCTACTTGTCCTTCTGACCACCACTTGGCAGTATTTTTTACCCAAGAGGGTATAGAAGTTGAAACTGCATAAGAATCCAAGACATACATTGTGAAAAATACCATAGTTATGATTGTAATACAAGCCAAGATTTTCATATGTAACCTATGATATGGTTTAAAATAAATTGTCTATAATGCGGTTTAAAAAACAAGTTTAGACATTACAAGATTTTAATAGATTTGGAGATGACCTAAAACTATGGTAGTGGACGTAGTTAGAACAATAAATCGCGTAGGCAAGTGGTCTTTGAATAGGGTGATTGGAAGAAGAAGGCCTCTCATAGCAGTCTTTAGCCTCACTCATTATTGCAATTATTTTTGCCCCATGTGTCCCTTTGGAGATTCTGATAAACAAGGACAGATAAAACTTGCAAGCAAAAATGACTTGACTACTGCCCAGTGGAAACAGATATTCGATAAAGTTTCAGAATACTGCATTTGGTCTATTATTGAAGGCGGTGAACCAACAAGTAGACCCGACTTTATGGAGCTTGTACGCCATTTATACAGTCTCAAGATACCAATTACTTTGATTACAAACTGTTCATTGTTACATACAATAGATCTTGACGAACTAAAGGGTTACATCCAGTTCATCACATGCAGTATTGATTCTGTGTTTGAAGAATCCTATTGCAAGGTGCGTGGTGTTACTCCGCAGACATACCAACGTGTAATGCAAAATTTGCAGTTATTAACAGAGCATAAGGTTCCACATTACTTTAACTCTGTAATAACAAAATTTAACACACAAGAGTTCATCGACAAATCATATTTTAAGAGAGCAAAGGAACTTGGAGTAAACGCTGTATCTCTAACTTTTGTAGAGGACAGATCAGATGTAGATTATTCTCTGTTGCCTGACAGAGACATCATTGTAAAAGTTTGTGAAAGTGTGCTTGAACACATACATAGTAAAGAAGATCCTCAAGTGATGATTCCCCCGCAATATTTTGAACAAATAATCAAGCATGGACGTGGAGTATATGATGAGTGTGGTGTATGGAAGAGTATTTTTGTAAACGGAAATGGCACAGTCATTGTACCATGTTGGAAATACAACAGCCCTGAGAATACGTACAATCTTCTAGAAAAGAGCGTGGACGAAATCTGGAGTGCACCACAGTGGGAAATTGCAAAAACTTGTCATGATTGTGAAGTATTGGGGTGCATTTGGTATTCCTCCCAACCTGTGACGACTTTCGCTCAAAACTACATGAGAGGCCTATCTAAGATGATAAGTCAGCGCTCCCCAGAGATAGCGCAACAGATCTAGTTTTTTTGTGCAACAACAAGGTCGACTTTGTAATTCAATCGTAGTCTTGAATTTACGTTCAAATTCCATGGAATGTAGCTTGGCCTAGCTGTATGCTGAGTTAATTTAAAACCGGAATTTTTTACAAGTAGTCTTAATTCGTCTGGACTTGTCTTTAGTTTCACAGAGTTTTTTCCTCGTTCAAAATCATACGGGTCAGACAAGATGAGAAATTTTTTTGCCTGACGTGTTATTGTTTGTAATAGTTGATGCGGCTCTACAATATCAAGCAAATTCAATGCAATTACTAGATCAAACCGTTGATTTCCAAATGGAGTGTTTAGTGAGTCAGCTACAATAAAATCCGAATTTTTCTTTTGATGTTTTTTTGCTTCAAGGATACCATAAAATGACTTGTCTATACCAAATACATGCGAGCTTCTTTTTGCGAATTCTCTGGATACCTGCCCTATCGAGCATCCATGTTCCAAGACAAGATCAGATACAGGGAGATCGCGCATCAAATTCTTGATTTTTGAATAGAATTGAGATTTCATGCTATGCTTGTAAATTCCCACCCACTTTTCCTCAAGAGCAGAAGTGTCATCTGATACATGATTTATTTTTCTCAATACATTTTTGATAAACAATTTCATCTTGTTGGATTTTGACATTAGCAATAATTTTCCCCCTAGGGACATTCTGATTGAAAAATACAATGAAAGATCATCTAGCATGAAAGGCACTGATGATATTATCGGATAAACTGCTGTACACTGAATACAATTAAGAAATCCTTCCTGAATTTCCGTCTCACATACTAGAGAATCAACTGATAGACTGGAACCACATTTTACGCATCTTAGGTATTTTTCAGTAAGATCAAGCAACAAGGCTTTAGAACATACAGGAGATTAAATTTATACCGCTGTCTATTCACGAATTTTACTTTCTTGAAATGATTGAGAGTTATACCAACAATACCTGAAATAGTCTAAACACCACTCGTGAAATAGAGTATCTTTACTGTAAAACATCTCCCTCATGTCTGCTGTACCATCCAAAGTTGGAAAGCCTACACACGCCTCTTTTTCATTTAGTACTACAACTACATTTGTACCTGCTCTCATTTTCCTTTCAACTAGACCCTTGTTGATCAGATCTTTGAGGCCAAGTTTGTCAAGCAATTCTTTTCTACCTTTTGGTACAATTACGGATTCAGCAAAAATATAATTTAGCTTAATTCCTTTTTTTACCTTAGTTAGA
>DATFDB010000083.1:0-5113 GCA_035252445.1 Nitrosotalea sp.
AATTTTTTGTTCAGAACATCTGAAATCATAGCCAAGATTTATCTCGCTTGCACTCCAAAATCGGAACGTATCTGCACCAAATTTCTGAATTACTGGAAGAGGATCTACAACATTTCCTTTGCTCTTGCTCATCTTTGCTCCATGTTCATCAACACCATAGCCCATAATCCATGCCTCGCTCCATGGTGTCTTTCCAGTAAGCTGTTCGCATCTCAAAATAGTATAATACAGCCAAGTTCGCACAATATCCTTTGACTGCGGCCTCAATGTTGTTGGATACGTCTTTTTGAAAAATTCGTCATCTCGGTTATACTTTGAGACATACAGAGGCGATACACTAGAATCCATCCATGTGTCAAACGTCCTCTCTTCTCCAACAAACTCTGTTGCACCACATTTAGTACATTTTGAGATGGGGCTTGGGTCCTTCCATGGTTTGTAGTACTTGCCAGGCTCAGGCACATGAGGCTCGGAGCACCTTTTGCAGTACCATATGGGAATCTCTGTTCCGTAAAACCTTCTTCGAGAAATGGGCCAATCAATGGTTATGGATTCTAGCCAGTTCATGAGAATTTGTTTGTGCATCGATGGATGAAATATGATCTTGGAGCCAAGACCTTTGATCTTTTCTACAGATTCTTTTTGTTTTAGGTAATATTCCTCCATTGGAATTATCTCGATTGGAATCTTGCTTCTCTCAGAAATTGGAGTTCTGTGATTAATGTTCTCAATTTTTTCTACCAAGTTTTGGTTTTGTAGATCTTCGATTATCTTTTCCCTTGCTTGTTTTACCTTGAGTCCTGCATGTGGACCTGCAATCTCAGTCATCCTACCGTTTTTACCAATAGCTACAATCTCTTCCAACTTGAGCTCTCTGAACAGAGCAACGTCGTTTTGATCACCATAGCTGCAAACCATGACTGCTCCAGAACCAAATTCCTTTTCTGCTGAAGGGTGAGTCTTTACCTGAACTTCTCTATTTATCACAGGAATAATTGCGCTCTTGCCTATGATGTCCGAGTATCTCTCGTCATCTGGATTTACAATAATTGCTTGGCATGCGCATAAAAGTTCAGGTCGTGTACTTGCTATAATTAGAACTGCATCAGAATTTTTTATCTTAAATTTCATGTAAACAAGTTTAGTTGGTATGTCTTCGTAAATTATCTCAGCATCTGCAATGGTGGTTCCTGTTACCCAGTCGTAGTTATTTGGTCTATTTGCAATGTATACCAATCCCTTTTTCCACAACTCTATGAATGTGGATTGTGTAAGGGAGCGATATTGCTCCGAATCTGTCCTGTAATACTCTGAGAAATTACCGCTTAGGCCCAAACTCTTCATTATCTGGATCATCTCTGCTTCAAGGTCATCTAATGCCGTAGAACACAACTTGAGAAATTCAGCCCTGTCTGTCTCATGCATCCTTATGTTGTGCTTTTTTTCTGTGTACATCTCAACAGGTAAGCCATTTCTGTCAATTCCTATGGGAAATAGTACATTTTTTCCTGTCATTCTTGCAGTCCTTGCAATCATGTCTATCTGTGCATAATGCGCCGCTGCTCCTATGTGCCAAGGCCTTCCAGACGGATATGGCGGGGGTGTATCAATTACAAAAACCTCCCCTTGCGGCTTGAATTCGTATATCTTGGAATCTTCCCATTGTTTTAAAATCTGTTTTTCAATCTCGGGATTCCAAGCTGTTTCCTTTATTTTTGGTTCCATGTCACTATGATCTTGGAATCTGCGAAATGATATGAGCTCCCTTATTGTATCCTTCGTAGATGTATACTCCTACTGCTTCAACATTTTTTGGCATCTTGGGAACAAGGAGCTTTATTATCTCAGTTGACAGGTTTTCAACTGTAGCTTCGCCCTCTAACAAATACGTAGTATTTTTTGGCATCTGTAGATCGAACATGCCTTTAGGTCCATCAAATGCAATGTTATAATGCAAATTGTCTTCTTTGACAAGGTATTTTTTGTTTATGAAGAACTTGTGGTCAAGAATTGAAATTACTTCCTTGATTATTTTTTTTGCCTCTCCAAAATCTACAAGCAAGTTATTTTTCATTTCTCCTACAAGTTCTACCATGACTGATGATGTGTGACCGTGAAGAATAGAGCACTTTTCTACTAGTGGTAAAATGTGTGCATAATCAAATGCAAATGAAGGATCTTCTATGAAGATTGAACCGGTTTGAACGTCCTTTGTTTTGTAAAGTACAATGTCATCAAGCTCTTTTAGCTGAGCTGCAAGTTTTGGATGTCCAATTGCAATTAATTTTGTCTCTTGGTTTTCTTGTTTTAATTCCTTGTACTTTGCAATGTCTTTTTCATCATCTATTATTTCTATGAGCCCTTTTTCGGTCTTAAAATCAACATGGATTTTTTTTCCATTCTTCAAGGTGATGCTATAATTATACTCGTATTCTACGTCAAGAAATGATAGCATCTCAGCTATGGAAAGCTCTGTTCTGCTCCTCATGAGGTTTCCTTTTTTATCGATATATCGAAAATCTGAATCCAGAATTGCCGAACCGCTTGGCATTTGAAAAATTTTGGATTATCCGTATATAAATTCTGTACAGGTTGCTTTTGTTAGTAAAGCACTACTTTGCTAAAGAGTTTAAGGTTCTTGCTAGGTTGACATCATTTTGTGTTATCCCGCCTGCATCATGAGTTACTAACTCTACCTTGATCTTGTTGTATACGTTAAACCACTCGGGATGATGATTCATCTTTTCGATATGTATGGCAGCTCTGCTCATAAAACCAAATGCCTCTATAAAGTCTGCAAAAACAAAATCTTTGTGTAGCTTGCCGTTGACAACACTCCATCCTTGCAAATTGACCAGTTCTTTTTTAATTTGCTCTTCAGTTAATTTGGTCAGTGCCATAATTTTTCCTAGCGAACCCTATATTTAACTCTCAAAGAAAAATTAGTTAGTGATAAAATGAAAAGCCTTGTTACAAAATTACATGACCAGATAATCTCTGCAATACAAAATGCTGTAACATCGAAAAAAATAGGCGTTGCTTTTTCTGGAGGAGTTGATAGCTCGCTTTTGGCGAAAATTTGTTCTGATCTTGGATTTGATATAACATTGCTCACAATTGGATTTGAAGGGTCACATGATCTTGAATTCTCAAAAAAGATTGCCACCTTGTTAAAATTAAAACATCTGATACATGCAATATCTGAAAATGATTTTTCAGATATTGCAAAAAAAGTTAGGCAAGAAATAGAAACAGATAACCTTTCTTGGAACGAAAACTGCATAGCTTTTCGCTATGTATCAGAACTTGCAAAAAAACACGGTATTGCAATTGTGCTCACATCAAACGGAATAGATGAGCTATTTTGTGGATACAATGCATATAGAGATGTTGTAGAAAATGGAGAAAAGGCAGTAATGGACCTTATGGAATCAAAACTTGAGAATGAAATCAAAATGATGAAAGCAGTAAACAAGATTTCCTCCAAATTTGGTGTAAAAATAGAACAGCCGCTTCTTTCTGAAGGCTTTGTTGCATTTGCAAAACCCATCCCGATAAAAGAAAAAATAAAAAACAAAGATGACTTGGAAAGAAAACATATCATTAGACAACTTGCACTATCAATTGGAGTGCCAAGTGATTCTGCACTGAAACGAAAAAAAGCACTACAATATGGTTCTCTAATTCACAAAAACTTGATCAAAGTCAGGAAAACTTGGAACACGACCTTTTGACGGAATTGTAGACATTTCCAATTATCTGCTCGGACGCACCAAGGTGGTTTTCTGGAACAAATATCTTGTCAATCTCTTCTTCTGTCAGGTGTGATGAGATTGCGTTATCGCTCTTTACTGCATCTCTGAAATCAATTCTGCTCTCAGATGCAGCAAATGCAACACGTTGTATGTCTCTGTACGCTTCAAATCTTGGAACTCCTTTTTTTATCAATGCCTCTAGAACAAATTCCGCAAAAATTTGTCCCATGGTGAACTCTAGGTTGTTTCTTATTCTTTCTTCGTTGACGTAAAGTTCTTTTAGAATTTTTGTCATGGCTTCAATCATTTCATCAAGCAAAATGGAAGTTGTTGGAAGGATGAATCTTTCATTTGCAGAATTTGAAAGATCTCGTTCATGCCAAAGAGGAATGTTTTCAAATGCTACAGAAATTTGACTTCGCAGTAACTTTGAAAGTGACGTAACACGCTCACTTTTCACTGGATTTCTCTTAACTGGGACTGCACTGCTGCCCATCTGTCCCTTTCTGAACGGCTCTGCCACTTCGCCTATTTCTGTTCTCTGGAGATTTCTTATCTCGATTGCCAACTTTTCAAGTGTCGCACCAACCAATGCCATAGAAAAGACATATTCTGCGTATCTCTCGCGCGGTACAACTTGGGTTGTCACATCTGCAGGGAATAATCCAAGTTTTTTTGCAACTTTTTTTTGGACTTCCAGAGCCTTTGCTCCCATGAGCGAGCCTGTTCCAACTACTCCTAGAGTTTTGCAAATCAAGACTCGTTTTTTTATTTCTTCAATTCTTTCAATGTGTTTTGACATCTCAAGAGCAAAATTTGCAAATTTTAAACCAAATGAGATTATACTTGCATGCTGGCCGTGAGTTCTGCCTACTGCTGGAACGTTTTTGTATTTTTTTGCCATCTCTGACAAAATCAACGCCGTCTTTGCTATCTTGGGTTCTATGATGCGTATGGCATCTCTTATCTGCAAAGAATTGCTTGTATCAACAAGGTCATTGCTTGTCAGGCCATAGTGAATCCATGGCCTTGCAAAAATCTTGCATCTCTCACTTAGTGCTTCAACTAATGCAGCTGTATCATGATCGCTTTTTGCTTCTAATTGTTTTACTCTTTTTACGGTTATCTTTCCAGATTTTGCCATCTGTGCAATATTTTGAGCCGCACTTTTTGGTATCATGCCTATTTCTGATTGGGACAAAGCTGCCGCAGCTTCGATTTCTAACTGATACGAGATCTTTTTTTGATCATCAAAAATTTCCTTCATGGCATCAGTTCCATAACGACCAGAGTCAATGGGTAGTATTGGCATATCTAATGGAAACTATACTAGCAAAATAAATCTACTTGCACAGACA
>DATFDB010000084.1:0-3022 GCA_035252445.1 Nitrosotalea sp.
AGTAAAAGAGTTTGAGATTTTTTCTTTTTTTTCCTTTATTTGTGCAAGAAACATACGCAGTTTCCATTGGTCATCATGAAGTATTGTCAAGCCTTCTAATTGAGTTAGGATCGAAACACTAGATTCTGATAATGAGCAGTGATGTAATTTTATTAGATCTCCAGAAATATCGTGGATTGATTCTCCTGATTTATCATCAAAAACACTAATGTTGTATTCACAGCAATCAAAATTTGTACCAGCGTTTCTGCATCCCCCAAATCCAACAGGATAAGCGGATACCGATAGCAATTCAGGTATTTTTCTAACGTCCACAGAAATCCAGTTCTGGGTTTTGCTATAAAGTATCCAAGTTATTAAAATTTACAAATACATTGAATCAAGAAGCATCGTGATTTTTAGCATGAATTTTTGCATGCAGTACAATCGCATTATTCTTTTTCTAGAACAGTAGCAACTTCCAGTTTATTATCTACAAATGAAGCCACGATGCCTTTGACTCGGCTTTTATATAGAAAGAATTTTTTTCCGTCTGGCCTAATTTCACAGTGTGTGTCCAGTAGGCCACTTTTTTTTAGAACATTTAATTTTCTGTATGCCACTCCTAGGAAAATTCCACATTCAGAGCTCAATTGAGAGACAGATTTTGGCTCTGTATTTATCGCTTGTAGAATTTGAATGCAGTATCTGTCCGCCATCACATCAAGCACGAGTTTGTCATTGTTTGTGATTTTGCTTTCTT
The DNA here is from genome assembly GCA_035252445.1 of Nitrosotalea sp. GTDB lineage: Archaea > Thermoproteota > Nitrososphaeria > Nitrososphaerales > Nitrosopumilaceae > Nitrosotalea. Next base: position 743 of record DATFDB010000084.1, read on the forward strand.
CTAGCGACGCTTGCATGGTTTATTATACTATTGAAAATTTTTAAAACCCATGTACACACAGCAACACAAATTCAACTCATCTTTAATGATATACGTTGATGTATGACATTTCAGATAACAATGTTATTGCATAATTTTTGCATGTGATTCTTGCAACACTATTGAAGAATTTTTTTAATTTATTTGAAAAAAATGTTGTATGCATCATAAAATTCTGTTTTTCAAAAATTGAAATCGTCGCTGTAATTATATTGTAAGGTTACATTCATTATAACATGGCTCAAATGCCAGCCCTGATTCCAAAAGAAGTTGAGATACAGAGGCTCAAAAAAATCTGGCTGATAATGATTGCCATGGGATCGATCGCTGCATCCGTAGAGGTCGACAACTTTGTAGATGGATCTCTACACCAGACATCAATCAGAGACAGTGCCTTCACACCAGCACACTGGTGGTTGTACAGTCACTTTATTGCATTGCCACTAGGCTGGGCTTCAGTAGCAATGTATGACAGAAAAATACCAATCCTGAGAGGTCCAAACAACTCAATAAACACAGGTCTCAAGATGACAATTCTAGGTTATCTTGCAACCATGTTTACAATTGGTGTCAACGAGTTATGGCATTTCTGGTATGTAGAGGAAATCTTTGCAGTTCCAAACCACTGGATGTTCAACATGGGTGTCGTCGTAGCTTTCATGGGCGCACTTGCCTATGTAGTTAGAGTCTACGCACGTCTAGTCGAACTTGGCGCAGAAACACCAGGTGAGAACCCATATGTTGCAGAAATGTACAAGATGGCCTTAGAAGGCAAATTGTACAGCAGATCCATCCCATAAACAAGCGCACAAGCGCCTTTTTTCTTATTTTTAGAGATCAACTAATGTGAAATTAGGCCATATATTCAAGAAAAACTTAAAAGCAAATGCCTTTCTAATTAAGCCAAATGACCTTACCAAAAGGATTCGGTTCAGGTGGCGGAGCCTCCAGTTCTGACGTTTCCAAGATGATTGGTAGACGTATTGAGGACCACTTTGGAATAATCACAGGCATGTTTGTTGCTCTGTGGTTAGGTACATGGGGAGGAGTTGCCGTTGCAGTTACGTACTATCCATGGGCATACCCACCGCCAAGCGCACACTATGCATTAACTGTGCTTACAATCATTGAGGCTATCGGATACATGTTATGTGTTAAGGTAGCAACTGAAGGCACAAGCAAAGCAAAGACATACAATGGCGCTATTGCAGGTGTGATAGCAGCAATATCTGTAGCAGTAATACTGACAGATAGCTTCTTCTTTGGATAGAAGAAACACCCATTTCCTTTCTTTTATTAAATATGAGGTAGCGAAGGCTCTGATCCTGATCTCGCACCTCATAAAATTTTATATACATCACACATATCATTAGTAGCTAATGGTCTGGCTAAGACGATGTACTCACTACTTATTCATAGTAGTGGTAGCAGTCAACTCGACCTTGTTGACAATCAACGCGGGAGACTACATCTTCTACACTGACTGGATGTGGACATCATATGTGATATTCACTTTATCACAATCACTGATGCTCGCAGTCGGTGCAGCATATTACCTTACGTTCACTGGTGTACCAGGAACAGCAACCTACTATGCGCTGATAATGACAGTGTATACATGGATTGCAAAAGGTGCGTGGTTCTCGCTAGGATATCCGTACAGCTTCATCGTTGTACCAGTGTGGATTCCGTCAGCTATACTGATGGATCTTGCATATTGGGCAACCAAGAGAAACAAACACATGTTGATCTTGGTCGGTGGTGTGCTGTGTGGAATGTCAATGTCGATGTTCAACATGGTCAATCTATTGACAATAGATGATCCACTAGAGACTGCTTTCAAGTATCCAAGAACAACATTGCCTCCATACATGACTCCGATAGAGCCTCAAGTAGGAAAGTTCTACGATAGTCCTGTAGCGCTGGGTGCAGGTGCGGCTGCAGTTTTGACAGTTACAATGACTGCATTAGGCTGCAAACTAACAACCTGGACTTACAGATGGATGGCCGCTTGGTCAAAGTGGGATTAATCCTCCCTTTTCCTTTTACTTTATTTTACTAGCTCCTATCGAGAGATTTCTTTCAATCTCATTTTGATTAAAAAAAACTACACAATGTGTGATCTTTTGTTATCATATGACAGAAAATAATATTCTGGAATTATGCTATATTGAAGCAAGAATACAGCCTAATTTCATCGGCGCCAAAGCCTTTTGTAAAATGGGCAGGAGGAAAAAGACA
>DATFDB010000085.1:0-2243 GCA_035252445.1 Nitrosotalea sp.
CACGATATTTGAATTCTTTAACCAATTGTTTCCACCTTTCTTTGAATTTGTTCACGAATGACCATATTATAGCATTCCTATCTTGGTTGCAAGGTCTCTTGCTTTTTCGATTGTCTGGAATTTTACAAAAGCTTTCTTTCCATATACTGTTCGGCATACGTTTACTCCCACAGGAGTCTCATTATAGAGTACTTTGATTGCTTCAGATATCTTGGGTTTTGTAGTGTTTTCTCGTACTAGGAAACAAATCCTACTCTCGTTTTCAACTAGCGCAAATGTTTTTTCAGTTACATAGGGTTTGAGTATGATGTGAGTAGCTTCTTCTACATTCATTTTATTGTCACCATTAGTTCAAGATGTGGAGATTGAAGTTTTGCAATCTCGTCTAATGCACCTTTAGAGTATGCAGTCAATCGTATTGGCTTTGCTCCTGGTGCCAAATCAATGACACTAAGGTTTTTAGCTTCAACAACATCTACGCCGGGAATTGAGTTTGATGCCCTGACAAGTTTTTTCGCATCTTTTACTACAAAGAGAATGCTTTTTCCAACCTTTGTACTTCTGCCACGCAATTGGGGTTTACCTGAACGGCGCTTCAGTCTGTTTTCAAGCCTAGAAACGTCTTGAGATATGTGTAACGAGTCCAAGATCTTTGAAAGTTCTTTTGATTTTGATACTGATTCTATTTGGTCGGCAACTACGATTGGAAATGATTCTATTTTGTCAACCTTGTGACCTCTAAGTTTTACAAAAGAAGAAGACGATGTTGCTGCAATTGCAGAACATAGTGCAAGCATATTTTCTTTTTTATTCAATAATTTGTATATGACTTTATCAGATGTTGGAGGATGTGCTTGCCTGCCTTTTCTTACCATCGCTACACCACCACCTTGGCCTTGTCTTCCACCTCCACCTCCACGCATACGTGCAACTCTTGCCGCGTGGTGTCCAGTTGGAGGACTGTTTGATTCTGCAACTACGTCCATACCAGCATTGGGATATCTTCCTTGTCGTTGAAAACTATGTGATTCCAAATGCACGTAAGCTTTGTGAATTAAATCATTTCTAATGGGTGTTGAAAAAACTAGTGGTAATTCTACTTCACCATCTTTTGCACCAGAAACTGACAGGACTGGAACTTTCATATCATAATCTCCAAAATTTTAGGAGGATTGATTTTAGTTACTTTTGGTCTAACAGGTGTTCTAAGTTTTACCATCCTGCTATAAGTTCCAGGAATTGAACCGCGTAAAATAACATAATCACCTCTTACTACTCCATAATGTTTGAAACCGCCAGAGGGATTAATTTTGTATTCTTCATTTTCAGAATTTCCCATTATCATTATTCTGTTGTTGTATTGGATTCTTTGATGAAATCCTCGTTGCCCTGCTCTTGGAACTGTGTACATGATAGTTGCAGGACTGATAGGGCCAAGAGTACCAAGTGCTCTTACACTTTTTCTTGATTTGTGTTGCTTCTTTTTAACTCCCCATCTTGCGATTGGGCCTTCGAATCCTTTTCCTTTTGTAATTGCAGCAACATCGACTTCAGCTCCTTTTTGGAAAACTTGATCAACTTTTACTTCTTTTCCCAAGAGTTCTTTTAGAAAAGCAAATTGTTTTTTGATATCTCCGCCTTTTACAGCAATTTCAAATACAAATGGCTTTTTTTGTTCAAGTCCTGCCTTAGTAGGTAATACACATGCAACTGCAAAAAGTTCCTCAGTGTGACCAAGTGCTTTTTCTGCTTTTTCCAGACTTTTTTCATCATGTTTGGTCTTGAAAAGTCGAGAAAGTTCTTTTGGTAGGTCTTTTGCATAAACATCATAAATTGAATCAAGTCCGTATCGGTCTTTTGAATATCCTCTAATTCCTATAATTGTCATTGGAGGAGTAACAACAATTGTTCCAAGACTTACAAGCTGCTTGCCAAAATTTGGAGTCTTTTCCCTATCATCTATACTTGCAATACGCATGCAGGCTGCCTTGAACCCTGCATGCCCTTGTAGTTTTGGTTCATCAGTTGCAACATCAGCCCAAGTGCGTATTCTTGCCTCCATGCTCTTCGCTCTGGACCTTGGCAAATATGCAAGGCTTCCCCTCCTTGGCTGACTATGCTTCCTATGACCCATGGATAAACGCTAAAAGTCGACTACCCCATTATAAGTCTATTAGTAGAAAAGGTAACTTGTGATTATTTTTTTGTAAAACTTTCGATTTTTATAAAAAATGCATAAGACG
>DATFDB010000086.1:0-7693 GCA_035252445.1 Nitrosotalea sp.
TCAGCAAGAAAATGCCAACTTTGCATTCTCCAATGCGCTTTCAAGTGCACAAAACTACCTCATTACTACAGGCCTTGTCAGGCTTGTAACTGCCAGCCCTGCAGATATTGTAAACACGCTAGAAGACAGAAAGCAAGAAGGATTTTCTGAGTTGCATGATGCGGCAACAAGCAAGATTCAGGCAGATTCTGCAGTATCCGCAGCAGAAGAATCATACCGTGATGCCACCAAAAGATATGAAGAGTGCATCAAGAAACATTCAAGCGACAAGTAAACACATTGTCAGAAATTGAGAATCATAATTTTGTTTAATATATGACAAATATCGTACGTATTTGGTTTGGATCAAAAAAGAAAGAGAACCATCAATAAATTTGCCCTTGTGATCGTGCTTTTGATATTGATACCAGAACTTGTCGGACATACATTTTTTGACAAGCCACACTCGGCAAACTCGTCTGTCAATGTTGCAGTTTCTTTAACTAACAAGATGAACAAGGGGTATCCTATTGCAAACTTTGGCTGTCATTTGGCAATTCAAGATGATCCCTCTTCATCAAACATTACAAGAGCTGCAGGGCTGGAGGGAAAATATGGCAAATATGATTGCAGTACTGGCTAGTTACCCGTATGGTGTGCGATAACTCGATGTTGATGAATGCGGTGTTGATGAATGCATAGAATCAATTGAGAACTTGTGGCCTATAGACCACAACAAAAAGAGTGAGGCAAATTTTACGCCCTTCAGGTGTTCCATGAATTCTGCCCGAGTTATCCCTTCTTCATAAACGGTATCCCGGATTATCATGCGTTCAGGCAAAAGTTTGTTTGGATGAAATTCGTGATCAACCCTGAACTTTAGTAATTCTATTTGTAGATCATTGAAAAAAATCATCCTTTCCTTTTCCGCAATTGTGGAAAGCATTTGCATGAATTCAGGCGGGTTTTGCAGTGCACTTCCAAGTATGATAAAGTCTTTGTTCTTTAGCTTGACAATGTCCGCAAATGTTCCTTTACCATGAAGGTTTGATATAACTAGGTGAAAGTCTGATACAGGCTCATCTCTTTCAGATACGGCATAATCTTCATTTTCAAGCCATCTTTTTATTGTGTCCTTTAATGCGTTTGAACTCAATAGTGGATGAGGACATATCCTGCCATTTAATGGATTCCTTGTGAATATTCTAGTTTGTTTATCCCAAGGGTATCTTTCTTGCGAAGATGAGTACCATGCTCAGGCTCACAAATATTCCTGATGTGATTTCAAACCAATACGGGATCAAAATTTTTCTGGCAAGAGACTCACCATAACGCGATCTTGTACTAGTCATGCCAGTTATTTTTTATTCCAAGTGATAGATATTCATCAGCTTTTATTATTACAATTCATCGAATCAGCTGATTTTGCAGATCAGGAAAATCTAGTCTAGGTTTGCAGAAGTCTTTGTTACACGCATTATTATGCCGCTTACGGAAATGGATGAAAGGAAATACCATCCCCAGAAATACATGTCATTCTCGTGTGTACAATGGCTTTTTGCTGCATTCTTGACATCATCGGCAGAACAGGTCAGGTGGAAAAAGTTACCTGGAAATACGTTGAGGGGAATGGGTGATTCTGCAACAGTGTATGCAAACATGTGGGGCAACACAAAGTAGAAAATTAGTAGGAATGGCACGAATGTCAAAGCCATCGGTCGCATGTTCATCTGCATTATTTCCATGTTTAGTTTGTTCATGTATGCAGATTTTTTATTGAGCTGATCAATTTTTTCTTGTTCTTTTGCTCTAAAGGCAGCCATCCTTTCTTTCTGCCATGCTCTTGTCTCTTTCATCAATCTTTTCAGTTTATCTTGGTCGACCATCTTTTTCCTTATTCCAGCGTTAAGCAAGTTCAGCATGATTGATATTCCGATGATTCCAAATGCGGAAGGAATCAGACCCTTTACCCACGGGTTGAGGCTGCCAAGCTGGCTTTGCCCTATACCTGGGATCTGAAGTGCCATTGAGTTTAGGAATCCAAGAATTATAGGCTCCATGTTGACTGTCTTTGTCTTGTATCTAGGTATTTTAAAAGTTGATGCGTTGCCTCCAGCCATGGCATAGTGGTATCAGTGCTTTTATGGAACTGGTAATGATTGACTGACATGGCGTTAAAAGACAAGGACAAGACAGTGCTCAAGACAATGATAGATGACGAGATCTCTAAAATCCCAGGGCTTGTCAGAAATCTTCGCCTGCCAGAGTTTAGCAGTGTCTTTCAGATAAAAGATGAGTCAGAATACGTTTACGGATACACGCATGGTTCCATAATTGGCAAATTTGAGACATATTATTTTGTTGCACATGGAGGTAAAAAGCCAAGCGGTGCAGAAATAGATGAGATTGCCAAGACAATCTTCAAGCGAACCTCAGAGATAAGAGACGCGATCATAAATTCAGTTGGACAATAAGTCACTTAGGGCTTTTTCCTGGAAAGAACCTCGCCCTTGTTATAGCATTCATTTGCAGAGTCAAAGATTGAGAGAGATTGATTGATTAGCTTTGCCGCGGCTACTCTATCTTCATTTGCCTTGTCAAGAAATGTCTGACCAAGTCCTCTTAGTGCCTTTGCCTTGTTGTACCACGCGTTAGCATGGTTTGGGTTTAGTGCAAGAGCCTTGTCGTAGCAATCTATTGCATCTTGGTATCTTTTGAGTCTAAACAATGCTATTCCTTTGTTGTTCCAAGCACTGATGTGATTCGGATCAAACTCGATTGCCTTGTCATATGCAGTAACCGCATCTTCAGTCTTTTCTTGCGTCATCATCTCATTGCCCTGCTTGTACCACGAATCGGCGTCTCCCATGGTGTGATAAATATGGTAGGACTATTTTAATGCCAAGAAAGTTTCTATTTGGTTGCGTGTAAAGCTAACTTTTAGGCACTATTGTGTCATTTGGTTGAGGTTCACTGTTTCTATTTTTCCTCGTAATTATGATAGATCCTACAGTTGTGACAATGTTTGTAAGTATTATGACATAGACCGCAAGGCTTACAAACGTATCAGCTAGTGGTATGCCCTCACCCAATGCTGCTACTGACAGTGTAGCAGGAACCACACCCTGAGCACAGATAAGAAATATTGTATGTCTATCATTATACAGTGCAGAGTTTTTTGTGGATAGGGTTGTAGCAATAAATCGGAACGCCATAAGAATTCCCAAAATTAACACACCTAGCAGCAAGTTTGAAAGAATCTCAGATGGTTTTATTACAAAGACCAAGCCCAAAAATACAAAGAAGAAAGTTTCCATGAGAAAAGAGATTTCACCTTGAAATTTGTAGAACTGATCTTTTAAATCTGAGATATCAAACCTTTGCCTTAAGCGAGATAACACAGGCTTTGAGCTTCCAAGAAACAGCCCGAATATGAGTACGGCTACAAGTCCACTTCCATGTAGGACCTCAGTTATAGCATATGTAGTAAGCAACAGTCCAAGAGTGAGAACATATGTGTACTTGAAACCATGAAAAAACTTTAACATAAACATCCAAGCAATTGAAAGTACCACTCCGAGTGTTATTCCAATCATAAAATTCATTCCAATTGTTGTAAGTGGTGTAATCCAGCTTGAAGATCCTGTTTTGTATAGTCCTACAAAAGCAGTATAGAATACAATAGAGTAAATTGAGTTTAGTATAGACTCTAGGGTTAGAAATGTTACAGTATTTTGCCCAAGTCTCAACGACCTTGAAAGCGGTATCACCACAACAGAAGCAGTTTCTCCTCCCACCATCGAGCCAAATATCAGAGACTGGACTATATCCCACCCTAAGATAAAGTGTACAGAGATTCCGATTATGAATATGCTCGATACAACATAGATTGTAACCTGAACTATGGTTCTTGGACTTCCCTTGATAACTTCTCTTATTTTCATGTCCATGCCACTGTAAAACAATATCATGATCAAGGTAAATGAGGAGAATATTCCAAGTACAGGTACAAGTGGTTGTCTAGGAAAAATAGCGAGAATAGGCCCCAGCACAACTCCAATTAGAATGAGAAAAAGATAATACGATATTCCTGTTCTTTTGAAAAAAATCTCTCCCCCAAATCCAAAAAAGATTATTCCGGCAATTATAGAAAAAAGTAATAATTCATTCACCAAGTTATTCCCTCACATAATTTTTCGGTTCTAACATTAGTTTCTTATCAGCTTGTCGTATTATAATTTAGCTAGTATGTAGAATGGGAGAGAATTTTCTTGCAATCAATTGCAATCAAGCCATACAAAATTTCGGGTTCAAACGAATTTAAAAAATAGTTGGATAATTTTTTTCATCTTATTCCAAAAGGTGCCAACAGAAAACAATGTTCACGAACAATAGTACGCAAGCATTATTTGGTTTAGAATTTACTTTTGCGATAGAAACTGTAGGTGTCATGACACCTTATGGGAACGTGCCCTTCCCAAGATTTCCTTACCCTACAGTTTCTATTTTATGGATTTACGGTTTTCAGCACTAGAATTTTGTGTACGCGGTACAATGCAAAAAGCCCTTGTTTTACTTGGAGAGGCATCTTTTTGGTATTTTAATCACTAGAGTATTTTCTGAGCTCTGAAATGTTGCATCGCATCCAAGATCCTTGAAGGCCTGTTCGTAAAACGATTTGGAATGTAATGAATATTTTTCTCCCATATCATGATGCATGACAAATATGGATTCGTTTCCATCATGCATCGTAGTAAGACGGAAACCTGCTGCAGATGACTTTGTTTTTATGATATCAATCCATTCGTTTATTCCATAATTTCCGCGCATTGAGAGACATAGATCCCGCGGCAATGTCTTTCCTTCAGTCTGGGCTACTTGTGCAATTGCCTTTTCATCCAATTTTTCTAAAATTAATTTTATGACTTGGTCTTCGGTAGGAACCCAATTTGACTTTGCTGCAACAACATCCCACTCTACCGCCTGTAATAGTAACCTGTTTACAAGTGCGTTCACTGTTGATTTTTCATATTGTGCATAAGTTTTTAGTTTTGCAAGTACTTTCGAGTCCAACCTAAAAGTTACAGTTCCGACTGAATCACTGTACTTTTGAGAATCAGCTTGTGTCTTCATCATCTGCAAATGCAATCCTTATCGTGTTGTTATCATACTCTAGTTCTACGCTCTTGTGCAATACGTCTTTGAAGACATGCTCAAGTATTGTTTTTTGGTACAGGGCCCACTTTTTTCCAAGATCATGCTTTAGAACCATGCTGTAGACTCCATCATCTATAAGATGGCTTGTCTGCACTGAGGAATTGAGCATCATGGTTTCATACCATGATAGAAATGATCTTAGGTCTACCTTTCCGCGCATAAACAGCACAATGTCTTCAATCTCTTCTTTTCCCATAGTGGACGCTAGATCCACTATGAATTTCTCGTCAAGCTCATCAAGTATTTTTTTCAACACTGGCCTAGTCAAGATAACGAATCCTGATCTTGGAAGATAGACATCCCAATCGATGAACCTTCGTAATGCCTGATTTACAAGTGTGTTCGTACTAACTTCTTGCACATGCGATAAGTTGCGCAGTTTGTTTATGGTACCGTCATCGAGTCGAAATGTTATGGTCGACGTCTTTTTAGAGCCTGGGACCATTTTCATCATGCACTTATTGCCAGCCTAGAGTATTTATGAAATGACGAACCTTGTTCACTAATATTGTTAAACCCCATCTAATTTGTTCTTGATTTGTACCACAAGTTTTAAGAGATACATCATGGCTATTCGGATTCCGATATTTTACTATCCACAACGCATCTATTGCGAGACAAGAAAGAGTCGAGTATTTTTTGTGGAAGTTTTCTCCTGTTTCTTCGCAATATGACATAGCATGTTATTATTTCACGCATCTTCTCCTCAGGAGTCATGTTTTCCATATTGCATTCTGCAAGAAAATCAGAATAATCGTCATTATTGATACGGATTGTTATCTTTGGCATGCTGTTGCATACAAGACTGTTTTTAGTTTTGATTTAATGTCTGTGATCGAACAGGAATTAGCTTGGAATTGAATAATCATTTAAAATTTTAACATGCAACTGAAATCCTTCTTACCATATCAGGTAAAAAGAAGATTTGACAAGGACTTTTAGTGATAGTTAAGATAATAATCATATGCATGGTCGCACTTGCCATAATAGCATATTTTCATTTTACACAAATGGGCGTTGTCTTTGACAAGGCAGTACAGGCAAGAGACACAATTCAGAACGCCACAGATCCAATCATAAAAAATGTCTTTCAAAAAGTTACAAGCTATAATCTGACAAAACACTAACAGAAGTACAAAAAGATCTAATAAAAAAGAAATGATAGATTACTCTGAAGATGATGTTCCAGAGTTTGAAAGTGTAGATGCATTACTTCCTGTACCTTTATGACCGTTGAGACTGTGCCATATTTGGTTTAGGATTGTCTGCGCATCATGCAAATCAGTCCAGATAGTTGTAGAGTCTGTTCCTTGATACTGCCCTGTCCCTACAGTAGTTAACACGGTTTGGGCATTGGTAAGGTTGCCCTGAACCTGGCTTATCAGTGTGCTATACTGTCCTGAATTTGGATTTGATTGGATTGCTGCAAGTGCTGCTTGTTCTGCATCTAGTGTTGACTGGGCGGCGAAGTGATAGTTTGTTCCGCTCTTGCAACCATTGTACTGACAGTAGCTTTGTAGTGCTGCCTTTAGCTGTGTAGAGTTTGTAGAGGATGATATAGAGGCAGCCAGATTAGCAATATTCGTCTGTGCTTGTGTTATTGTTTGGTTCAACTGTGTGGTGTCAAATCCCTTGATGGATAGCTTGTGTGATCTGTTTTGTTCCTTCATTATTCCAAACTCAAAAGACGTTATCTTTGCTTGTGCAGATTGTTGCTCTGCCCCAAACATACACACCCTTTCTGTCGTTCCAAGGCTACTCATGTCTGTTCTGAGCTGCGATCTTTCATCTCTTGTAGGCGCAGATGCTTTTATTGCGGATGTCAAATCAACCCTTCCTAACTTGAGATCAAGTCTAAGTGTTGGCGCGTCTGATTTGAATTGTACTGTGTTTTTGTTGTTCGCATCGGTGGTCAACGTCTGCAAGTCAGTCGTTATTTTGGAAGAATCTGAGCTGATTGCAGTAGTGTTAATCTTTGGTATCGCACTAGTTGCATCACCAATGTATCCAGTAAGATAATTTACCTGACATGTTAGCTGTGCAAGTGTTGCATTCATGTAACTTTGTTGTACAGTAGCTGCTTGGTTTTGCTGCAAGGTTGGAGTCTGAGCAAAGACAGCTGCTGGAACGATCAGCAACGCACATGCCATCAATGAGGCATATTGCAATTTGGTTTGCATAGGCACCATTTGAGATTTATTTTATAAAGATTTGTGCAGCTTTGTTACTTAACAATGTTAATGGAATTGTTGTCACGTAAGATTACATACTGAAATTATTTCCTTCAATCTAAGTGCTGTAAATTTACCAGATTTTGCAAAGATTATGTAATTTATTGCTGCTAGACACAAGGCGTATTCTAAGAACAAGTGTGAAATTGTTCAGATTAAAAATAAGAATAAAAATATGAAAAATTTGGATTTTTCAAGTAATTGAACTTCCTAAGAAGCAGCTTCTACTATTTCAGCAATAGCGAATCGCTGGCCTACTTCGGTAA
>DATFDB010000087.1:0-4057 GCA_035252445.1 Nitrosotalea sp.
CTACCATCAGGAGAAAAGACTGTAATCGCTCTATCATAACCTGCTGCGGCTGGAAGCATTTCAAATTTCCTTCCTTTGAAGGTTTAATTTAAGTTTATACAAGTTGAAAATTATGCGTTTTGAGATCCCTTTTCACGGTCATGAAAACATAAGATCATTGCATCCAAAAACAATTGAAATAACAACAGAGTCACACCTTACTACAAATGGAGATTGCATAGTTGGAGTAAATGCAAGCTCAGGTTGCAATGACTTGCCAGAAAAATTGAAAGCGCTTTTACAAAATTCAAAATCAGATGTCAACTGTACAATTTTGGTAAAGGATATGAGATTTAAAATAAAAGGCAAGGGCAGTGACAAGTTAACTCTTACAAATCCTCATGACATAGTAATTAGAAAAAGCTTTTTTGTGTGCCCAAGAACCTTGGCAACCAATTGTGATGTCGCGTCAGATTTGATTCCAAGACAGATCGTAAAAGCATTACAAAATCCTGATGCGCAAGGAATTTTTGTAATAGAAGTTACTTGATTATTTTTGAAGAAGTAAATTATTTTCTTCAAATACCTTAGTCATTGCTCGATTCATTATTTCTACTAAAAGGTATTCTTCATAGTTTGGTTCAGAATTATTTTTTGAAGATTTCTTTTTCATTTTTGTACTTGCATTTTGAGCAATGTTTTTCATTATTTTTTCCAGTTTAACGGATGCATCAGTTATTGTTTTAGAAAATTCATTTTCAAAATTTGAAGGAAGTTTGTGTCCTAGAACTTTGACTGTCGTGCCATAATATTTCAAAACCGCTCCTCGGATTTCTTCCATTTTTACAATTTCAACTAATCCTGCTTCTTTTAGAACATCAAGATGATGTCTTATTGTGGTGGTTGCTTTTTTGTACCCTTCCTTGTGGAGCTCAGTTACAATTTGTTCTGTAGATAATTGCTTATGGTATAATATTTGCAGAATTCGAATTCTGGCATAATCGTCAAGGGCTTTTGCTTGTTCGATGTTCGTGGCAAGAGTTTTGTTTATTTTTATTTCTTTTTGCAGTAATGTTGACATTTCCTAACTTGCTTTTTAATTCATCCTAAAAGATCGCAAGATCATAATTTCTTTGTCCAATACGTAATTTTTTTTCACGTTACTATTATGATAGACACGATTTGAATTTTTTAACTAAATTCTAAAACTGATAGATACATAATCATATAACTAGTAGCAATATGTCGTAACTAGTATCATTACTATACATATTGTAACATTACAATAAAACTAAAAAATTAAAAATTTTTTGATTTTTTGGAAAAGGTTTCCTTGGCGGGCAAAAATAGGGCACAGGGTTAGGATTTTGGATTATGGCCTAAAACAAAATTCGAGTTAAAGATGAGTTCCAGTGATGCGCTCATAAGAAGTGATGTATCTTGATGACAATTCCTTGCAGAGATCATCTGGTAATGGAGGTGCAACAGGTTCTTTTCCTTGTTTTCTTTCGTCTTCAAACTTTTTTTGTAGCCCTCTTGCAGCTAGCCAATCACGTAAAAGTTGTTTATCATAGCTTTCCTGAATCTTGCCTACAGCATACGATTCTTTTGGCCACATCCTGTATTCATCAGGACCAATAGAGTCACCTAGAACAATTTCGTTGCCAATTTTTCCAAATTCCATCTTCAAGTCTGCAAGTATGAATCCTGCTTTTTCTGAAATCTCTGACATTTTTTGATAAATTGAAAGTGATGTTTTTTCCAGCCAATCATACTCAGCAGGACTTGCAAGTTTCATGCGCAGTGCGTCATCTCGAGTTATAGGCATATCATGAGTTTCAGACTTTGTAGTAGGATCAAAGATTGGTTTTGGAAGTTTTGCTGCAATTTGAGTATCTGCACCATCAGGTATCTTGACTTGGCCTTCCTTCCACCTTTGAATCAGGCTCCCGTAAAAGTATCCTCTGACAACGCATTCAATTGGAACCATATTCATTTTTTTGACAACTATCTTGTCTTTTGCTTCTGTTCTGACATAGTGACTCTTGACAGGTAGTTTGTTGAACCAAAATTCAGCAAATCTGCAGAGCACCTCGCCTTTTCTAGGTATAGGAGTCGGGAATTTTACGTCAAAAGCAGAAACCCTATCTGAAAAATGAAACAAGACATGCTCTTCGTCCACTTCGTAAATGTCTTTGACCTTACCTGAGCGTAAAAACCTCAATGAGGCGTCATTAGGCTGGCTAGAATTTAAGTTGATAGAAGAAACTTGGGTTTTAGCCTATTTTTCGCCTTGGCCTGGGATCACAGGTAGCGTAGTAGTTGATATTACGTTTGGTACTTTTCGTATCTCCTTTGTAATTATTTTTTCAACCTGTGCTCTGGTAGAGGCTTGGACTTTGGCAAATATATCATATTGTCCATATGTTCCCATTACTTCTTTTATTCCGTCTATTTTGAGTATGGCGTTCATTACTTCCATTTCATGCCCCATCCTGCTTTTTACAAGAACAAATGCTAGATCCAAATCTATTCCCCCTTGATTTCTGCTCGGCTCTTAAATGTAGGCTTTATTCCTAAAGAGGAATAATCTCCAGAATAGCAAGTAAAACATAGTGAATTTGAATCCATCCCTACTGCATCTGCAAGATTCTTAGAATCATTGTATACAAGAAAATCTGCGCCTATCAATTGTCTTACTTTTTCTGTAATCTCTTCTTCAGTGTAATCTTTTCCATCTCCAAGATATGTAACAAGTTCATCTTGTGACGGAAAATCGATTCCCGCATAACATGGAAACTTGATTGGTGGAAAGGTGATGACCATGCTTATCTTACGAGCTCCTGCTCTACGTAATGCTTTGATGATTGCTTTTGAGCTTGTGCCGCGCACCAAGCTATCATCTACAACAACAACATGTTTTCCGCTAATTACTTGAGTAATTGGAATTATCCACCTATTGATTTCTACTCTGTCGCTTTGGTGCGGCTCAATGAAGCTTCGAAGCGGGCCTTTTCTGCTGTATCTGTCTTTGAGCAATCCCTCCTCAAATGTAACTCCAAGTTCTTGCGCGTATCCTAGTGCTGCAGGCCTAGCAGAGTCAGGCACTGGCACTACAATATCTGCATCTTTGATAGGATATTTTCTTGCCAAGAATTGACCAATCCTCTTTCTTGCCACATAGATGTTAGAGCCCTCCATAACGCTTGAAGGATGTGCGAAATAAGTAAACTCAAAAGAACAGTGTGCAGGTTTTTTTTCATCAGAGAACATTTCAGACTCTAGTCCTGCACTACTGATTTTTACAAGTTCGCCAGGTTTTACGTCCCTTACAAGTTGCGCCCCTACAGCGGAAAGTGCGACAGACTCTGATGCTACGATATAGGAGTTGTTGTCTTTTCTATACCCTATTACCATTGGCCTGAAACCTCGTGGGTCTCGAGCTGCGTATACGGCATTATCATCAGAAACAAAAGTAAAACAAAAAGAGCCAATCATTTCATTTTTTAGAATAGATAATGCACTTCCAAGCTTGGCATTTTCAGACATGAGGGAAACAAGTCGTTGTGCTGCTACAAGCGTATCACTTGCATTTTGTGGAGTAAATGTACATCCTCCTACCATCCCTGCTAGCTCTTCAACATTTGAAATTGTACCATTATGAGCAATGCACAAGTCCTTTACTTTTAGTGGCTGGGCATTTTCCAGATTGCTTTTTCCAATAGTGGAATATCTAACATGTCCAATCGCAGAGGGCGAGGCATAATCACGAGTAATCCTGTCAAAGTCAGATACTGCGGATGATACCAATCCCAGTTGTTTATGCGGTTGCTTTTTTGGTACAGCAACTCCCCATGCTTCTTGTCCTCTATGCTGTAAAGCTCGCAATGCATCAATTACCATAGGGATAACGTTTGCACCGTCTAGGCTAAAAATTCCAACTACACCGCAGTTTTCTTTAACCATGGCTTACCAACAACCCCAACGAGTTTAACCATTTTTCTTGTGCCTTATCAACCCTTACACTTGCAATAGATTTTGTTTTGTTTTTAAACACAATATTTTTGCCTGAAAACTT
>DATFDB010000088.1:0-2386 GCA_035252445.1 Nitrosotalea sp.
GCAGACATCAAACAAATGATACGCGCCTCAGACAGATTTGCTTCTTCCATGTAACCATCAGAAAATGTATGTAAAATACATAGATGGTTTATGCTTCTCATCTTGGCAAATGCAGGATGTTTTTTGCAAACACGCACGTTATTTTATAGCAGATGCGTCTAGAAACGGCACGGTACGCATACTTGGAACAATTAAAGACTACATTTCGCACAAACAGGATTACACTTAGGCTACCAAACAGCATACTTGACGAATTAAGAAAAGAGGCAGAAGACAAGGACTTGGCGCTAAACTCTTTCATATCGAAAATTCTAGTCAAGCACATTTCATTTAACAAGCGATTTGAGATGATGCCAACCGTGCTTGTATCCCAGGTGCTGCTTGCTGCAATGGTAGAAAACATGGACGAGTCTGCAATGAGTGAAGCGGCCAAGTTAGCACCAAAGGTTGTCAAAAAACTGGCAGCCCTTGGAGGATGGGAATACAACATTGACAAAATAATAGAAAACTACTTTACAATAATTAGCAAGTACTGCGGGTGGTACCAATTCAGATACAAGGAAGAGCGTGCAAACTATACTCTAATCTTTGAAACAAATATGGGACGCAAGTGGGCCAGATTCATTTTAAAATATGTCAGGTCAATATTGGAATCTCTCAAAGTTCACATCACTGACGAGTCTTTAGACGAAGAGGTCATAGTTTTCAAGTTTCTAAAACTGATAGTTTGGGAGCCGTCATCGTCAAGATAAATGAACGGTTTGACAAAAAAGTGGTTTTCGTTAATAGCGATATTTATTAACTAATAATCCTAGAGTCGTTCTCATGTACAAGATAGCAATTGCAGTTGCAGCCATAGTTTTACTTATTCCGTTAGCAGGCCATTCTTTTGCTTCAAATATTGAAATTGATATCCACACAGGTTCTGCGGATCAAAACCAACACCTAACATTTTACACAGCCGCAACATCGGCATATGTCGGAGATGTGCTCCAATTTGGAAATGGAGATACAGTTTCACATGAGGTAGTCTCAGGAACTCCAGACTCGGGACCAAGCGGCAAGTTTGATAGCGGTACAATAAATCCAGGTCAGTACTTTACCTACACTTTGACAGAATATGATGTTGGCACATTCACATTTTACGACAAGACATATCCATGGATGACTGGAAGCATGGTTGTTCAAGAAGCTCCCGGAGGTTACAAGGTGTTGCACAATGTTGGTGCCGATGCAGGAGACGGCAAGACAACATTTGATGTCCAATACCAATCAGTGAAAAACATCATCTCTGCAGACATTGGAGCAAAAGACAAATCCCTCAACTTGGTTCTTGTAGGGCAGACAACTAGCAACAGCGATCTCATACTTCGATTACCGACAGGTCTTATCACTCCGCCATTTTTCGGAGTGCAGCTTGACGGCCAGTTCACAAAGAACTTTACAGTATCAGATGAGCAGGGAATTGAGGTTGTCACAATACCAATCACTCCAGTTACAGAACAAGTAAGCATAGTTGGAACACAAGTGGTTCCCGAATTTGGCCCAATTGCAATGTTAATTCTTGCAGTCTCTGCAATTACCATAGTATTTCTTACAAGAATTACGCCAATCCGTAAACTGGTATAGCTGCGCCATTTATTGGCCTTGCATCCTCAGACGCCAAGAACAAAATTATTCTTGCAATGTCAGATGGCTCAACCCATTTTGAATGATCAGCACTAGGCATTTCAGCTCGGTTTTCCTCCGTATCAATTATGCTTGGCATAATACAGTTGACATTGATTCCTTTTGATTTTACTTCCTCTGACAGGGATTCTACAAGTCTTATTACACCGCTCTTTGATGCTGCATATGCCGCATCACGTCCTCCTCCTTTTAGTCCCCCTCGTGCAGAGACATGAATTACCTTGCCGCTAGATCGTTTTACCATCTCAGATACAACATGCTTGCTTAGAAAAAATGCCGTCTTTAGGTTCAGGTCCATCATTGCGTCCCAATCTTTTTCATCAATCTCGGTAACGGGCTTGCCTGCAATGTATCCCCCAATGACATTGGCAAGAACATCTATCTTGCCATATCTCTTTATCACTTCAGAGACCAGGGTTTTTGCGTCGTCTTCTTTTTTGAAATCCCCTCTTAGCAAGAATATGTTTTTTGACGAGCCGCAGATCTTCTGCAACAGTGAAAGCGACTTGTCAGAATGATACGTCAAAGCAAGTGATGCGCCAGATTTGAGAAACGTCTGCGCGACATCAATTCCAAGTCCCCCACTGCTACCAGTAACTAGCACCACTTTTCCTGTAAAGTCATAGTCTTTCATGATAAAACGACTGCACTGCCAATTAAAAAAGAATCTTTTTCCAGTGAAAGTTTATCAGATGAT
>DATFDB010000089.1:0-18151 GCA_035252445.1 Nitrosotalea sp.
AATCAAGCAATGCAAATTCCATTTTTGCTCCAGGACCTGTACCTGCACTACATGTAGTAGCAAAGCAAGGATCCCAATAAGAAGCTGGAATTCTGTGTGCATATACAGTTATTCCCAAAGAGTTGGAAATTTCTGGCGTAGCACTTGCTTCATTTGATGGCGAAGACTCGCCAACAGAATTTACAGCTGTTACTTCATAGTAGTATGTCTGGCCATTTGCAAGTCCTGTATCGGCATATGACAATGTAGAATTGCTTACAGTTGCAATAGGCGTTGTCCCTTCACCATTTGATGCAATACCGCGGTATATCTTGTATCCAGTAATTGGAGAACCGCCATTGTCGGTTGGTGCAGTCCAAGAGAGATTAATTTGCGAGGAGGAGGCTGCTGTAGCTGCAAGACCAGTAGGCGGTCTTGGTACGACAGTTACAGTAGAAGATGTTGTCTTATATACACCCGTTATCGAGGTGTTTGAAGAAATTGATATGTCCCTCTGATTGCTGGTTGAACCAGTGTCAAGCCAATGATCAAATATGTAGGTGAGATAATTATTTGCGATAACTGTATACGTTTGGTCATTGCTTAAAATAAACGTTGCAGGAGAATATCCTGAAGCTACTTGAATACCATTTTGATATAGTTGTATGTAGATTCCAGTGATTTGAGCACCGTTGAGGTCTTGTGTTGTGACCGTTAGATTGGAAGTTGTGCCTATAGCATTAACAGATTGGATACTAGGAATAGCAGTAAACAACAATAGAAAAATAAACGCTATAGACCAAAAGTTGAGATAATTCCTTCTCATTTATTGCAAGATGTTTTGCAATCTATATGTTACTATGCTAAAAATAAGACAGAATAATTTTACATAAATAGGATATGGTTTTACAATACACATATCCTATCATTTACATTCCGTTCAAGCTGAAAATTCGAATATCGCTTTTATCCAAACGCTGCACAATATCCCGTTGCAATGAAATTAAAATTTATGCTAGTAGATAACAATGGATCGGATCTATTGTCCAGATCCACGATATTTGCGATTTAAAGGTTCAAGAATATTGTTCTATAAGAAACATCCACTTGATTTTTAATGTTCAAGTGTACTTAGTACTTGTGGAATCATCATTAATCACAAGTAGAAAGGATGCAAATTATCCTTATCAGTTATATGTTAAATCAATACTGGACGCTATGAATATTTCCTACGAACTGGAAGGAAATGAGCAAAAAACAGTAAGTGGTGTGGCTTCTATCACAGATGCAAGCTTGGTCGATCTTTCTTTTTGCTCCTGCGATGGCGCCAAAGCCGTTGAGCTTATCTCTCAATCCAATGCAGGAATAATACTATGCAAAAAAAGCTTGCGCGGAATGGTGCATCCAAAACAAGATATGCAATTAATTTTTCTTGACAAACCAAGGCTTGTTTTTGTGAACCTCGTAAACAAGACATTTACAAAGAAAAAGTTGGTTGGGATTTCACCTAAAGCTGTGATATCCGAAACAGCAAAGATAGGAGACCAGTGCTACATAGGTGACTATACTGTAATTGGAGAAAATTGCGAAATTGGAAATGATGTGATAATATACGACAAGGTAACACTTGTAGAAAACTGCATCATCGGAAGCCGATGTATTATTCATTCAGGAGTAACGTTGGGTGATGATGGCTTTGCGTTTGAAAGAGACGAGAGGGAACTCTACAGGTTTCCTCATTTTGGGAGGCTAGTTATTGGTGATGATGTAGAAATTTGTGCAAATAGCCATGTTGCCAGAGGTTCTCTTTCTGATACCACAATAGGCAACGGTTCAAAGATCGATTCATTGGTGCATATATCTCACAATGTCACGCTTGGCAAAAATTGTGAAATTACTGCAGGAGCCGTAATAGGCGGCAGTGCAATAGTAGGCGATTCAACTTGGATTGGACTTAATGCAACCTTAAAAGATCACGTCACAGTTGGAAATAATGTCATTGTGGCATCAGGCGCTTCAGTGATACACGACGTGCCAAGTCAGGATATTGTGGCTGGGGTACCAGCAAAGTCGATTAAACACAAGATCAGTGCTGAATCTGATGCACTGTTTCTCATGGCAGGATTACAGGCGACTGAACAAATTTCACCATCAGAATAGGTTTCTAGCAAATTATTTACTGAGTTTCTGCTAGTAAATGCCTACACTATTTTGAAAACATCATATAATTTGAATCAATAGAAATGTTATAGTAATTTCTATGCAAATCAAGATAAATTCAGAATAACATTCAGAGTACATGAGCAAATCAAATGACCAAAAAATGAAGATAGATTCTATCTACCAAAAAATAAACGGTGACGTGTTTGTAAGATTTGTGAAACCTACAAAGCTCGTTAACAAAATGGTTTATAGAAAACGTTCAATCGTATTCCAGATACCGCTATAACATTCCAAAAATATCTTCATTTGAATTAATATTTTTGAAATACAACAAAACTAGCGTGTTATACTAGATAGTAATTACTCTGGCATTGATAAGCCATTGTATGCATTTTACAAAATCGTCATCAGATATCTGTCCTTCAGACCACCATGCAGTATTTGACTTGAACCAGGACGGTATTTGCTCCGATGATGAATCTGCATTGGCCTGAGAATCAGTAGCATTCACAATTCCTTCTTTTATCATGTACTTGATTCCTGCTACAAAATCTGAATCACTGGCTTGATTTTGAACCCATCCTTTGGCGTTATTTCTAACCCAAGATGGAATCTCGTCCCCAGATGCGTTATCAGTTTGAGTTACACTAATTGCGATATTTGCATTGCCTTGGTTTGTAGAATCACTCTGGTTTGTGTTTTCAAAAATTTGAAACGAGGTTTGCTTACCGTCAAGTGTAGCGTTAATTGCATCCCATCTACTGTCATTTTGATCATCCGAGTTTATCACTTTGATAGTGTATTTGCCAACTTTTAGGTTAGAAAATGTTGTTTTTCCAAGTACATTTAGCTGTGATTGTGCAATTTTGTTTCCATGAGAATCGCATAATTGCACCTGAAAGGCTCCGTCGGACTTGGTTATTTTTTGAAGAGGAGATTTGTATACTGAGACAGTGATAGGAGGTAATGTCACAGGCCACGGTGTGGTAATTTGCGTATCGCCTGAGATGCCAGGTAAAATGATGACAGGGGAGTAGGTGTACGATAAGCCACTTCCAATCAAAACGGTCGCGACGTAATAATCATCCTTTGAGATGGTAGGCTCAAGCCAATATCTGACGGTATTGCCAGAATTGTCTGTTGTACTATTAGTCCAGTATTGATATGTCCCGTCATCGGACTTTATCATGATTGTAGCATTATCTATAGGAGTAGACCCGTCATTATAGACAACATTGAAACGTACACTACCTGAAACAGGAATGCCAAATGAGATTTGTTTGCTATCACTTTCCATGTCTACATATCCGACACTGGCCAACATACTGCTTACATATACCTCAATTTTGTAAGGATGACCCATGGGCAATGAGATCTTGTATGGGTTTCCAGTTATGGAATCTAATGTTTCAAACGGGGCCTTGTTGTTGTCTTGATAAATTTTTAATGATACTCCATGATAGTCTTCACGTTCACTAGTAACAGACAACAGGTTGATTTCAAGAATGCCCATTTTTTGGTTTTCAGGAAATGGCGGTTTTCCAGCACTTGTCACAGGGGAAATGTTGCTCTGTTCATTTGCAAGTATCGAAGTCAGATTATCAAGATATCTAGGAAAAATAACAAATGGGTTTGGCGCTGTTGAATTTGTGAAATACATATACTGTACGAATTTTGTTGCATTTGTAACGTATGTGCCATTTAGGCTATTTACCCCATAAGAAATGATTGAAAAATTAGTTTTTGTAAAATTCGTGTGCCAGCCCCCAAGTGAGGACATGGATGGAAGTCCAAAGTTGTCATATATTATGAGGTTATCAACAGTTCCCACATAGGAAGGGGATGTGTCTGTTCCCGGGTTGCCGACAGTCATTGTCATGCCAAGTGCTTTTACGTAATTTGATAAGCTTGAATAATAACTTTCAAAATTTCCCTTGTTTGCCATCTCGTCAAACTCAATGCCATCTACATGATACCAGCTATGGTATGATCTAATATCTGCCTCAATATCGCTCATACTTCTAGCACCATAGTTTGTATAGACATATCCTAGAACTGTGATTCCAGCAGATTGAAGGTGTTGTATTCTTGAGGCATAATTGGAATCGGCAAACGGTCCTGGACCATTGTCTGGATTAATAACAGCGACAATTGGAACAGATGGATGTGCATTCCTTTCCTGTATTAGTTCGTCCCATGTTGGGCCCGGTTGGCTGTAAAGCGGAACTATTATCCCAGTTGGAGCCATAGCACTTGCATTGTGAATTTGTAATACTATGATAAAGGACGTGATTAATAGCAAGAGGTTCCAGTATCGCAAAAGAAATTTGCCGGAATTTATTTGGCTAGAAAATATCATCTCAGATCATCTCCGAATCTACAGTGTCAAAGCTCAGATACTTTCCAGTTGTCAATAGTTTCACTCCTTAATTGCTTTACCCCACTTGTCCATTATCTTGTTATGGGTAGAAAATACTAGAACAATATCCCATACATGCGAAATGATTTATTCATGGCAGAATAATCTACTAGAATATTTTTGCAGATTGCTTTTATAATCTCATGTTTAATCGCTCATATGAAGTACCGAAGTAGGACAGAGATAGTTTCTATGATTTTGAAATCGGCAAGCAGTGGAGCTACCACGACCAAGATAATGTACAAGGCTTACTTGTCATATTCACAAATGAAAGAATACCTAGCCAATATGGAAAAGAATGAACTGATAAGGTTCGAGGAAGGCACACGACTGTACAGAGTAACTGAGAAGGGACTCAAGTTGATGCATTTGTACGAGGAAATTAGCGACATGGTTACCACAAAAAATGAAAATCCAGTCAAACTATCTATCTAAACCATTTTTAGTACTAACCAAAAAGCAGGTAGGCAAGTCTGTAGAGTCTGGCATCATTTCATTCACATATTACAGTTTTTGCTCAACTTTGAAAAATTTCATTCCATGGGCCTGATTGATTTAATTATAATTTTCCATAGAATTGTTATATAATATTTTTAGATTGGACTATATCTGCTAGATTATAATAGTATGTATACCATCGTTGATTGTTGAAGGCGGTAGTACATCAACCACAGTACTTTCCATATCCGGGTTTTTTCCACAAACTGTCACAAGCAGACGTCTATGTCATAATGGACAAAGTGCAATACGACAAGAGGTTTACTAACAGAAACAAGATAATTGCTACAAACGGCTGGACGTGGATTACGGTTCCAATAAAAAAAGATCATATGTTTATGCAGAACATGGATGTGGAAATAAATAATGAGTTATCATGGGCAGAAATTCATTGGAAAAAAATACACCAATCTTATGCCAACGCAAAATACTTCAATTTGTACAAGGACTACCTGGAATCGCTGTATAAGAAAGAATGGAATTCTTTATTTGAACTTGATTTTCAGACTATCAAAAAAACCATCGAATGGCTAGGAATAAAGATAGATATTGTGAAGGAATCAGAATTGAACATTCAGGGTAGATCGACCGAGCGACTGATAAATGCATGTAAAGCAGTAGGCGCTGATACATATCTTTCCGGTACTGGAGGAAAAAACTACATAGATGAAAAGCTGTTTGAAAAATACAAGATTAAATTTGAATATCAGAATTATCATCCTGTACCATATAGACAACGTCTGGCAAAATCGTTCATTCCTGATTTATCAATAATAGATTTGCTCGTAAATGTGGGTCCTGATAGTCTTGATTTGATAACCAGTAGCGGAAAAAATCTTTTAACTTTAGAGAAATAACAGGCTTGGATCTCTCAAGTGGAACCCAGACAAAGATTTTGAATTAGATTTTATCATTTAAGCGCGTTGTGGGGATTTGAACAAGTTTTGGTGCGGTCAAGTCGGAATTTCACCGCTGCCTTTCTCTGGTTTGAAGAACGTGCAATGCCTACACCATAACCGCACACTTTAACTCGTTACTTTTTTTATATATGATTTTGGATAAAATTCTAGCTATCAATTCTCTATTGCTTTGTGTCTTGATTTCTGCCAATTTCTTTGAATAAACTTTACGGCAAAACGTGTTTGGGTTTAAACTGATGCCAGATGATCGTATCCTAATATCTTTCCAGTTGTTGCATCTACTCTGACTACAATGATGTCATCTTTTAGCAGGCCTACCTCGAGTGAGACGTCCCATGTTTTTTCGTTTAAACATGCAGACTTGAATATGACTGGAGAGTGATATTGTATCAAAAACTTTCTAGCTATTATCACTGCCTGATTTTCTGTAATATCAAATATTTTACGTGGTGATTTTCCATCTCGATATGTTTTTTGCATAATTCAATAGTTGGTATGATCTGAAGAATTTAACCATTAAGCGAATTAACTATGTAAAAATTGTAGGGAATATGCATTCCTAATAGAGTTAGTTGATTGTGTTTGTACCGTAAAATTGATCATGTGTGCAGGAGTTTCGAGATGCACAAATTTTATGGTGCGGCCAAGTCGGTATTACACCGCTTCCTCTAGGCTGGACGCCTAACGTGCAATTACTTACACCATAACCGCATAATACAGCTTTTATTCATATTTGATAAGACTTGGCTAAGAATTCTAAGTAATAATCCTCTGATATACGGTTTAATTCGATAAATTCATTTTGAGACATAATCACGAATGAAAAGTACGATTATTCTATAATTTTGTGCCATATTTTTTTTATATTACTATTACATATAACAAAGTTATGAAATACCGCAGTAGGACAGAGATAATTGGGACCATCTTAGAAATAGCAAATCGCGGTGCTACAAAGACGAGAATAATGTATGACGCATATTTGTCATATACACAGCTGACGGAATATCTCTCGTTTCTGACTGAGAACAAATTGATAAAACGCCAAGAAGGAACAGAGATTTACAGGCTTACAGAAAAAGGGCACAAATTCTACTTGAAATGTAGAGAGATTGACGAAATGATAGAGACAAAACACGTGGATCCTTTTGATGTAAAAGATTCTGTGCATAGTGATCATCCACACAAGGCGCGTTAGTCCATGGAAGAGAAAATGTCATTTAAAATAGATGAGTCCAAGGCAAAAGAGGCAGCCAGAAGATTTCTTGGTCAATACTACAATGTTATAGATACAGAAGCAGTTTTAGAAGATAATGTGTGGCTAGTTACAACCTATCTTGGGTCTACAAGCTCTCAGAGGAGAATAGTTAGAATAGATGCAGATTCGGGAAAAATATTAGGTTACACGTAACCACATAGACTACATGAGTTTTTCTGTTCTCGGATTCAACATTATTGTTTGTGGTAAAAAAATTTTCTAGTACTTAACAAATTTATAGATTTTTGTTTCTTGTTTCTATAGAATAATCTACCACAATCATTATAAGAAAAAATCAACAAAAATGTATATGCCTGACATTGACGTGACAATAAGAGATATCAGCGAGTTAGTTTCTGCTATCATAAGCAATGCACATGTAAGAAGGAGAATATCAAATAACTCTGCACCCACATCACTAATTGGCATCAGAGTCAACATATCTACAAATACCTTAGAAGAATTATTTTCAAACACGAGAGTAGAAAAACCATATCCAAATTACCAGAGAAATGACCCACTCGTAGATGTCATCGAGGATGGCAATAAAATCAGGGTGATTGCAAGTTTGCCTGGAATAAGAAAAGAGGATGTTTGGTTTGAGGCTAGGAAAAATATGTTGGTGATAGAGATATCAAAACATGGAAGATTGTACAGAAAAGAAATTTTGTGCGATGCAAGAGTAAACCAAATTTCAGTAAAATCACATACATTGAACAATTCTGTACTAGAAATCGTTTTTGACAAGGCATAGGCAAGCGCTCTACGTGCTAATGCTAGTTTGAATATGTACGAATCAAATAGAATAATGTCTCATATTGCTTTAAAGATAGAAATTTGATTTTAAGTTATGAAGCTTGTAAAGACAAATAGTTCTGAAAAGACAGAGATTCTTTTTGGTCAACATGATGTCTTGGAAAGATGGAAGCAATGTGCCTTTAACACCAAAGAAGAGATAAACATCTATGCAGATTCTGGAAGTTCGCTTGAAACACTTGGCTTTAAAAACTATATCGAGATTTTGCGATACCTAAAGGAGAAAAACGTTCGCATAAGATACATTACAGAGATATCAGAATCAAATCTGCAATTCTGCAAGTTACTCATGAATATAATTTCGGAGTTTCGACATCTCGATGGCATCAAGGGTGCCTTTGGAGTAACTGATGAGGAATTCCTGGCAACATCAACACTACAGGAAGTAAAACCAGTTTCACATGCAATATACAGCAATGCAGAACAGCTTGTTGAGGTTCAAAGGCACATCTTTGAGACCCTGTGGAACAGGTCTATTCCTGCTGAACGAAAATTAAAAGAGATAGAGGAAGGAACTGTGACTGAATTCTTCGAGGTGATAAATGATCCAAGAAGATCTACTGAGATAATCACCAATCTTGTAGAAACGATAAACAACGAGGCATTGATACTGCTGCCACTGAGCAAATCAATGGTAAGACTGCACAAGTTAGGAATCTTAAACCATCTGGCAAAACCATCTACTAAAGGATCAAAAACAAACATAATTTGTCCCATAGATTCTGAAAACGAAGGCATAGTGAAGTTTCTTCGAGCATGCAACTCAAACATTAGCGTTCTAAATGGACCGGAAGGCTCAGTGGGTTTGTTTGTAGTAGATAATTCAAAGTTTTTCATATCCGAAGTTCATGAGGAAACAGTCAAGGAGTTTTCAAAAACTCTTGGCTTTGGGTTGTACTCCAACAGTGTAGCCGTAATCCAATCAATAAGGATGTTTTTTGAGCTGTTATGGAAGTCAGATGAATTAAATGAGAAGCTAAAGGATCATGAAAGACTACAGGCAGAATTCATAAACATAGCAAGCCATGAAATCAAGACTCCGATACAGTCAATTCTTACCTATTCTGAGCTGATGCAGTCAGAGCCGGAAAAAAACGAATCATATGTTGACGCAATCCAGAGAAATGCGCTTAGACTCAAATTATTAGCAAATAACCTGCTTGACCTAACAAAGATCCAGAGCAAGACTTTGACTATTCGCAAGGACAGGTTTGACTTGTCTGATGCAATATCATCAATCGTAGAAGACTTTAGAAATCAAATTAAAAGCAACCAATCACATCCAGCTGTCAACATATTATTTTCAAAACGAGAACCAATATTTGTAGAAGCAGACAAGGAGAGAATAACTCAAGTGATTTCTAATCTGGTGCATAATGCATTAAAATTTACAAACGAAGGCTCGATATCCCTTGTTTTAAAAAAAAGAGAAGGAGAGATAGATGTCACTGTAAAAGATACAGGGACAGGAATCGAACGCTACATAATGCCCAATCTTTTTACAAAATTTACAACAAAACATCACAGCGGCACAGGTGTTGGGCTGTACATTTCAAAAAACATAGTCGAAGCTCACGGTGGGAAAATATGGGCAAGGAACAATCACAATGGAAAAGGGGCGTCTTTTGTATTTACGATACCAATAGAAACCTAGGCAGTCTAGAATACATTTTCAGATATCTGCAAGTATTCTGTGTCCTAGGTTTGTTTTAGCGACTTTGTACGATATAGTATAACTAGCGATGCAACAGACAAGGAAAACACTATTTGTGCAAACGGAAACTCGGGGACAGAAATGCATGACATTCCTTTTCCAAGAGCAGAAGTAAGGTTGTTTGCCACTGGGCTTCCAAGTCCGGTTACTGGATCCCACCCTCTGGTTGCAAGATAACCGGATTGCAATCCACCTCCGTTCATAATATTATTTCCAGTGGTTACATCATGGAAGGAACACGAATACGACGTAGTATTATACAATCCGTATAGCAATGGCGCTATGTTTCCAAGCGATGTGGCATCTGTAGACTGTTTTATTATTGCCACATATCCTGCCCAGAGCGGTGCAGACAGACTAGTTCCTGCACAGCCAAACCAACCCGAGGTTGCAAAAACAGAGGTTCCACATTTATCAGAGTTTGTAGAGTACACCCAAAAGCTTGGAATGTATCCCAGCATAGACACATCAGGAACTGCACGCCCGTTCTTTGCACCAAGAGCTGTCTTTTGCCATGACGGCTCGACGAAATAATTGCTGTACCCGCCACCGCTTATCTGTGCTCCAGCCTCGCTGCCATATCCTGTACATGTCTTGTCACCGCATCCAGCAAGGACTAGATTTGTTGCACCAACACTTAGTACATCAGGATCAGATGCAGGGAAATCCGTACCGAGGTTTGTTCCATCCGGAGTGGCCCCGCTATCACCGCTTGAAAAAATTATTGTCAGACCTTGTGCTGCGTCAAGCTCAAGGCGGTTGTCGCTTGATGAAACAAGCGAGGAAGAAAGCTGCGCGTCAGAGCAAGAGCCGCTGCTACACGAAAAACCCCAACTGTTTGAGACTATGCTTGCAATGTGGTTTGTTGCAACATAATCGATGCCATTCATGGGACTGCCTGAATTGCAATCGTCGTAAATCAGATCAATTGTAGCTCCTGGAGATACGGTATGCACTGCTTCAATATCCATCATTGATTCTGATGCCCAGATTGGATCATAAGAGGCAGGATTTCCATCGGGATAAAATATTTTCAGTGTAGTTTGTGGAAGGCCGTATTGCGCATCATACGTGTTAATCGCGCCTTGTGGATTTGGATCCCCTGCACAGTCAACTATGGCAACATCCTGCCCTGAACCGTCGAGGCCTCTATTGTACAACGGAGATAACTCATACCCAGATTGGATTCCCTGTGGGCAATACGGCCCACTGCAGGGAGATTCTAGCGGTCTTGCTTGAGTATAGTTGTCAAGGCCTTGTATTGAATCGACAAGAGTCAGTAGGTTAGACGGCAGCTGTGGCTTGGAATCTGCGGCATAAAATGGGCTGCCGTATCCATTTGTACGAATAAGACTTTGAAATTCTTTGTAGTTAATCTTCTTGTTGATTGGAACTTGATAAACATTGATCTTTATCCCAAATGTATTTTCAACAGTTGAAGCTGGTGCAGATGCCTTTAACACCAGCGGCGATGATGTATAGTCTACCTTGAAGCCATGTGACGCAAGAAATGATGCAATAGATGTCATGTGGCCAGACGTGGGCAGATAAGGCATGATTGTTGTACTGTTCAGAAAATGATGGTAATTTGGTGAATTTGGGTCGTTTATTGAGGCAAGGCACCTTTCAAACTGTGCGTGATGTCGCATTTTCAACATAATATTTAGGAAAAGCATCTTGTTTGTTTGCGCGTGTGTTATGAGTTTAGCACTACCACTTTGAACCTGTGGAACTAGATTATTCTCTAAGGTATCATTGGTGGTGCTTGGAATCATAAAGGCACTTGAATAATCTGCTTGAGATGTAACAAGACACGGATTTGGGTATCCATCTTGGTTTTGCGTAAGAGATGCGTTTGCGTACTGTACAGACAACAGTGTAAGAAAAATGCAGGAGAACATAATTTTGAGAAAAGATGAAAGCGATATCAATTAGATTCTGTCAATCCCACATCTGAATTAATATGAGTTACGTGTAAATTATCAGTAAAAGAGTTATTGTAGATTGTCCGGGATCTTTCAATCGACGATTTTTTAAATAATTTAGCTCAACGATTTGTTGATTTGAAGATTAGAGATCTAAAGAAAAAACATTTTGCTGCAATATCAGGTTCTATTGTGCTGCTTGGAGGAATAATTGCTTATCTCTCATTGAATACGCAGTTTACCCTCATCATGCCAGATAACGCACAGCTAAACAACGAAACTCTTAGTCCTGATAATTTTAGCAGGCTGCAGCAAAACGTAGGAATTTTTACTGTTTATCAGCCCCACACTACGCTTCATGATGTTACTATAGGCTATTGCAAGATAGCCAAATTCATCCATGAGCATGAGGACGGATACAACGACACACGTGTTGGAAACACCACAATTTACAATGCGACAATCCCTCCAGCATGGTGTGACCCTGAACTAAACCCGCTTCCGGTTCCAGAATTTTCTCTAGCAACCCCAATACTGTTGTGCAGTGTCACGATGATGATTATTTTTTACATATATGCCAAGAAATGAAAAATATGAATTTGATACAAAATTACGTAGTACCAGAACCAAAACCAAGAACTATGTTACATGGTTACTTAAGTAAATGAATTCACTAAAGAGATAATGTGTATAAGGGCAGTGTATCTCCAGGTAAAACCTTTCCAGAGGAGACTGTCTGGCTTGTCTGGTCAAAGGGAATTGCAGTGGGCGGAAACGATCCTGTAATGTGGAGAAAGGACGAATGCGGCGCATGGATATTCAGGGCAGACTATGAAAACAAGGTTTCAGAGTTTGGCTGGGTGATTGACAATATAGAATTACTCAATGCCAACATGGATCATGTGTCAAACCTGCGCCCAATGCACTGGAAAAATGTCACACGAAAAGATGACGGTACAATCGAATGCCGTACAACGTCGGTAGGCACCCACAACGGCTTGCCCATAGAGAAAAAAGTCATCGAGGTTCCAAGCGTTCAAGACTATTATTACACACAATACAATCAGGTATTTTGAAAAAATAAAGAGTTTGGAGTTTTTGCAACAGCTATGGGTTTATCCATTTTACGTTGTATGTTATGCTGCTAGGCACAAGTGTGCTCCATGTGACATTTTGTGTCGTTTGAGGTGCAAGGTTTGCAGGATGATTTTCGGTTTCAGTGATTGTCATGTCTTGGTTTGGTGTTGCACCACTAACACATGTACCAAATTGGTATCCCTGTGCGTTTGTGTCATACCAAGTGGTTCCGTCAAGTGTGTTGCTCTGGGAGCTTTGGTTTTGAGTATGTATAGTAAATGTCACTGTATATGACATATCATTGCGCAACTTGAACGTCAGTCCTGGGTGCGCTATTGGATCAAATGTCCTTGCACCAACTATTATTTTCATTGCAGTGATGGTTCCGTCATATCGGTTGTTGCATGTTGATGGCGCCTGTCCCATTGCATATGCCTCATTTAGCGACATGCCAAATGATGCAAGCAGTGTTGCTGCAAAACCTAGGATTATCAAGTTTCTGCCATGGTGGTTTTTGTTATTTGCTTTATCCAAGTTTTTCTCAATTGTTCAGGGACGCCATAACCTATCAGGGTATGGTGAGAATTTTCTGTATAGAGAATACAGGTTAGCCATGGTATTTCTGGAATCACATTACACATTCGAATTTTATCTAAAATTGCCAACTGTGGAAAAATCTAGACTACAGTATGGCTTGCAATATCCACTACAACCTTGTCGATGCTTGCAGGTGAGGTAGGAGTACTCATGGTATGCATCTCAATCTGCAGTTGCTTTCTGTCAACTGTAACTCGAAGATATCCATAGTTTCTGTTGTTTGACATGTCAAGTTTTAGCCCAAGTGTTTTTACAGCAGGGTCTGGGTCAAGATAATCGACCTGCACATCTTTGATTGGCTCGTATGTACCTGTTCCTCCTTTTTTCTGGCCTGGCAGCAAAGTAATGTTGTGTCCCCCGTTGCCTGCAACCACAAAAGGCACGCTGCAATTGCTTCCACCAAAAATTATGTTTCTTGTATAACGTTGGTAGTTGTGTGCATGCCCTGAAAGAAATGCATGCGGGTAAACTCCTTGGTCCTGGCATATGGCATCAATCTCTCTTAGCATCAGTGTGTTTCCAACGTGGCCGCTGCTTTTTGGGCCGCTTGGAGAATAAGTAAACGGAGGATGGTGAACTGCAATGATTACTGCACCTGCGTATTTTTCTGTCTTGATTTTTTTCAACTGGGCAGCTAAAAAGTCAAGTTGATAATCCGGTACACCTGGCCACTTTGTCTTCTGGCCAGCCTGGCTTGATATCAGTCCTGGGTCCTCAAGTGCATTGCTAAAGAGTCCTATAATGCGCACAAATGGCGCGTCAAGCGCAAAGTAGACTCCAGGTTCTGTCATTGCAGTACGATGCAGGGAATACGCTTCCTTTGTCAACTGAACAGTAGGTGAGCAGAAATTTCGCATAAACGTGTCAAGCGGTGTTTCAGCTGGTGGTGTACCTGGAATAATAAACGAATCATGGTTTCCAGGTATTGCAAATATTGGAGCAGGATAATTGCGAAAGGGCTCGTAAAATTGATCATAATAGAATTGTGACTCTCCAAAACTGTAAATCACATCCCCCAGATGGTACAAAAACGACGGGCGGTCTGCACCGGTTGACACATGAAAATCATTTGTAACATGGTCTGCCACATTTAGCTCGCCTGGCAGTTTTCTCTCACTTGACGCACCCGAGTCCCCGATTGCATGAAAGACTATCTTGCCTGACTGCAATATGTTCTGGACATCTGCAGGTCCCTGCGAACCCAGTGCACTTGCAAGCGAAAAAAGATCATCTGGCTTGCCTCTGGAGAGACTGAAACTGACAGTGTCCTTTTCCATAAGGGCTTTGAACTGAGTATACAATTCGTCATCTTTTTTTTGGTCATGTGGAGTTCGAAAAGTGGTTGGATCAGGAGTTGGCACGCCCTGCTCATTGAAAACAGGCTCTGAGAACATTGGCTGCGGCAGCGTGGCGTTTTCTTTTCTTGGCATGATAATTTGCGTTTTACAAAGTGTGTTTTTGCCTAATAAGGTTAGTGTACCGGATATTCGCAACTTTCAAATTTTTATTTGTTTGAAAGAAATAGAAGTCATATTTTGGTTTATTTGTAAATATTGCAGGATATTTTGATTGTATATTGAATCGAAAAATCTTATGGTACTTGGATTCTTGTTTTAGAGTCGTGTCCCATAAATAATTTTGAGACGATCTTATCTTATTGATAGACAGGGTCTCAGTTATTGTAGGAATCTTGGCTCTAGTCATGGGCTCTGCTGCGGTATACGGAATATTGAATGTAAACAATACAATCCTGGCAAAGCCAGAGCAGGTCAACATACCAGACTATACCAACACGCTTGATTCCATGAAGACTCAGGTTGGCTCGATTAACTCCCAAGTCAATTCACTTGGGTCGCAGGTAAGCTCGATTGATTCCCAGATAGGTTCGCTTGACTCGCAGCTAGGCTCAATTAAAAATAACATGTCAGACATTAGAACACTCAAGACAGACATTGCAGACATTCATGAAAAGTTAGCTGACCTTGAAGGAATGAAAACAAGCATTGATACCATTCAACAAAAGCTAAATGATCTTAGCAGTAACGGCTTGATACAGCAGGTAGATTCCACTTCCGGTACAATTACCGTTTCACTTGACAGGACTACATATCTTCCAGGAAATACGGTTCACATTACTGCAATTGGGGCGGACCCTCTAAAGGTGGTCCAAATACAATTGCTTGACTCTAATGGAGTTATGGTTACAAGCCAGAACACATGGGCCGACTCGACAGGCAGCGTCCACAATGACTTGGTGCTCTCAAGTACCCTGTATCCGGGTACATATCAGGTGAAACTTGTTTCAGATAATGCATCAGGCTACAACCAATTGACAGTTAGCACTACTAACACCACACCCTCTGGCTCGTATCTCTTTACTGCACAAACAGACAAGGGATTCTACCAGCAGGGAGATATGATACAGATCTCTGGCATGACGCAGCCAAGCTCTCTAGTTAGTGCCACAATGTCAAGCCCTTCAGGCAAGTCATTTACATCAAGCGCTACTGCAAACTCTGACGGAACGTATACCATTTCGTTTTCAGTCTTGTCGTATTACGAGTCTGGACCGTGGAACATAATCGTAAACAGCTTGGGGCAGACAAGGACCATTTCTGTATACCTTGAATCTGGCGGGACAAACTCGTTTGCATTTACTGCAAATACCGACAAGACATCTTACAATGTTGGGGATATAATACAGGTCACTGGTACTTCACAGCCTGCAAGCACTGTAAGTGCTACCATGACAAGTCCTTCTGGAAGCACATACTCATCGTCGGCAACTTCGGGCTCTGACGGGTCTTACACTTTATCTTTTGTCACGTCATCTTCTTACCAGCAAGGCTCGTGGAGCGCAACTGTGACAAGCCTTGGCCAGACAAAGACACTTTACTTTACACTTGGAGGATCTAGTTCCAGTACGTTTACTGCACAGACAGACAAGTCGGTGTACAGTGGTGGCGATATTGTTCAAGTTGCAGGCAGTGCTACGCCAGGCTCTGCAGTGTCTGAGGTCTTGGTAAGCCCTTCTGGCAGCACTTATGATTCGTCTGCAACAACTAATTCATACGGTTCGTATGTCATCTTTTTTTCAACCACTGGATCATACCCGAAGGGAAGTTGGTATGTTGACGTGAGTAATTTAGGCCAGAGCAAGGTTTTGTCTTTTACGTTGCAGTGATACTGCCAAAATTCAGTTCGTGCCTAATAATTGGTAATAAATGGTATGATTTTGGGGTTTTTCGTCATCAGATAGAACAAAGATGGCATGTGTTTTCTTGTTCACAGAAGATATACGGACCCAGAATTTATGAAAACTAATTCAAAATATACAACAGTCCAATTTTTAGCAGATTCAAAAAACTCCTTTTCCTTAATTTTATTTTAACTGACATCAAGAAATTCATTGGTAGAGCAGAAATCCTCCATTTTACTCGTGCAAACTATCTGCTTCTAGGTTTTTTGTTTTGCTTTCCAAGAAGACGCTTTGAGAATTTTCTTTTTGTCAAGGCTTTCTCACGGTTAGCATATTTCTGATTTTTTTGTATTTTAGATTTTGCCATTTTCTATGCCACTATTCTTTATAGTTTGGTAGGTCTTTCAATAGTTTATCGATATTTCCTGTTCTTGAGTGCAGTTCATATTTTTTGTCTCTTTTATCCACATGAATAAGGTGATATCCAAATTCTTCGTCCAACCAAAGAACATAAATTGGTTTTTCAGATTTATCTCGTTTACCCTGTTTGATCTCATTAAAAATTCGAATCTGATTTTCGTACACATCTTTCAAATCAAGATATGAATTCTTGCCAAATTCGGTTATTCCAATTCCAACAATTTCTGATCCATTTCTCTTAAGTGATGTTATTATGCGTAAACTCATAGTACCTAGAGCATCATGCTGAGATTTAAAGTGGAAGGAGATTTATCAAATCTAAAAATAACAAGCATGTTGATGACTTTCAGGCCCTCTGATTCCTGTCCCAATGACAGTCACAGTTGCATCCCTCTTTGCATTTCATTCTTTTACAATCAGAGCACATGTTTTGCCTCCAAAAATGATCTCTTTCCATGAAATCATTAACACCAGCAACAAGTAGGCTTTGTTATTGTATTATCATCATTCATCTTCTGTCTCCCTAACCTCTTCTTGCGCATCTTGTTCTACTTGCTCTAATTCGTGAGTCTCTTCTTTCATTTCTTCTCTCTCGGCTTGGCGTTTTTCTTTTGCTTCCTCATGCTTGGCTTTCCACATGGCTTTGAAAAAATTCTTCATCAATTTTTATCTCTGATATTCATACGTGATGACACTACTTAAGACAGCTGAAACAGGCAGAGACTCAATTTGTTATTCTCGCCATTATATCAGAGGGATGTTCGACAGTCAGACCTCTTTTAGCAAAGAATCGTGAAATGTTTGCAATATCACGCTGTAGAAATTCCTTTGCGTTTTTGTGTCGTATGTCAACAGCTGATCCTAGATCAAAAAGGATCAAACCGTTTTCTGTTTTAAAAATATTGTATTCTGAAAAATCAGCGTGTACAAGTTCGGCTTTTTTGTAAAGCTGCGAAATAATTGAAATTGCGTCCTTGTAGTCATTTTCATCAACTTCTGATTCTACTAGTGTTTTTGCTGGGACGCCATTTTTTCCTACAAATTCCAATACCAAGACATTTTTTAGAACACGGATTGGTTTGATTGACGGAATACCGTTTTTGATACATTGGGCAAGGTTGTGAAATTCCTTCTGTGCCCAAAGCTCCACCATGTTCCTTGTGCCC
>DATFDB010000090.1:0-3963 GCA_035252445.1 Nitrosotalea sp.
ACAGCTAAATGATGGGCAGGTATTTGGGTGCGAGTTTTACCCAGTAATGGAAACGAGGGAGATTGTTGACGCTAACATATTTTTGGGACAGAGTAACTTTCATGCAGCTGGCATCGCACTTTCTACAAACAAGCCAACGTATGTTCTTGATCCATATTTTAACGAGATAAGAGAGGTAACAGAATTTGCACAGGGACTTCAGAAAAAAGCAATACTTGCAGTATACAAGGCGGCCGAAGCCGAGTCGTTTGGAATTATCGTCGGTCTAAAGGAAGGGCAGTTTTCAAAGGTGACTGCACTCAAGTTCAAAAAAGAACTTGAGAGCCTCGGGAAAAAAGTCCAGCTCTTTGCACTAACTGACATAACAGATGACAAATTACAGAATCTTAGAGGAGTTGGTGCGTTCATACAGGTAGCGTGTCCTAGAATTTCAACGGATAATCACTTTCATAGGCCTGTCTTGTCCACTCCTCAGGCAAATGCACTTGTCAAGATATTAAAAAAGGAAAACGTGGAAAACATTCTTCAAATCCCCCACTGGCTGTAATTTTCAGTAAATTGGTTTGATAGTAGCATAAACAATTATAATCATCAAAACCTCAATTGAGTCCATTGTCAAGCAAGCAGGCTCTTCCGGGAGATAAGATTGCAATAATTGAGGAATTTGAGACTGGCCAGAATACATTTGACGATGGGCAGTCTATTAGATCACTAGTTGTAGGCACACCAGAATTTGACAAAGCAAATCGAGTGGCCAAGATAAATGAGATTAAAAAACCAGCAGTACCAAAGCCTGGCAATATCATAGTAGGAAACGTCTCTGCATTGATGAATAACATGTTTGCGATAAATGTAATGTACATAGATGGCAGACCGACTCATGCAGGCCTTGAGGTTATCTGTCAGGCAAGAGGGGCAAAAAAGAGAATCATGGTGAGAGTTGGCGACATTGCTACAGCAAAGGTAATCAGCCTGTTAAATGGTGTCATACATGCCATAATCAGTGAACCAGAACTTGGTGTTCTATTTACCAGATGCAACAAGTGTGCAGGTAACATAGTTTCCATTGGCAGTAATGTAAAATGCATAGACTGTGGATATATCGAAGAGAGAAAGCTGTCAAGTAAATTTGGAAACAGCGATTTTATAAAATTCAATTCCAATTAAAAACATGCTTAAAGTGGCATTTCAAGGAGAGCGCGGTGCGTATAGTGAAGCTGCTGCCATGGTCTTTTTCAAAAACTCAATTGAGACTATACCATATCCAACATTTCACGAAGTTTTAGAATCAACAGAGGCAGGTAAGACAGACTATGCAGTGTTGCCTGTTGAGAACTCGCTTGAGGGAAGTGTTGGAGAAAGTTATGATTTGCTGCTCAATACCAAGCTTCATGCCACAGGGGAGATCTATCATAGAATAAAACACTGCCTCATTGGATTTGATGGCCTTGAAAAAATTGATACTGTATATTCCCACCCACAGGCGTTAGGCCAGTGTAGAAAGTTCATCCAAGACCATCACTTCAAAGCAATACCAACCTACGATACAGCAGGAAGCGTCAAGATTCTCCTCGAGCTAAAAAAGGATAACATATCATGCATAGCAAGCAGAAGAGCAGCCGAGATATACAACGTACCAATCATAAAAGAGGGAATAGAGGACAATTTCAACAACTATACTAGATTTTTGGTTCTTTCAAATCAAAAGCAAGATAGAACAGCAAAAGACAAGACATCTATAATTTTCTCAATAAAACACACACCAGGTGCACTGTATAGCGTTATTGAGAAATTTCATGCAAACAAGATCAACCTTACAAAGATAGAATCTCGCCCCACAAAGACTACTCCATGGGAATACAACTTTTACGTTGACTTTGAGGGAAACCAAAATGACAAAAACGTGCAAGATGCTCTTGAAAAGATAAAACCAAATACAATTTTCTTGAAAATTCTTGGTTCGTATCCCCGTGCAGAGATAGGTTAGAATCCTCGTGGCTTTCTTACTGAAAAGGCTGCGCTAAAACCAATAAGTAAAACTCCAGATGTAATAACAATTATGTGAGTTGCAAATATTATCGGATCCTGTACAGCCTCTAGTTTTCCTGTGACATGTAACGTTGAGCTTCCGGTATTTGTCACATTGATGAAATGTTTTCCGTCTGCAAGGCTTACCCAGTCAAAGGCCACCTGTTTTTCAAAGTCTTGGTTTACCTGCAATCCATTAGATGGAGTTGTCAGAACTACATGGAAGGAGTTTCCTGTAACATTGAGAACCTCATGAAAATGTTTCTGTGCATCAAATTGGAAGATGTCGTTTTTGCCAATATCTACAGTATCGTTTACTACATTTACATTAGATATGATAGACTGTATCAGGAAAAATGCTCCAAGACCTATTACAAATGATCCTACACCAATTCCTATGGCAGTCTTTTTTGTTAGCACCAGATGAGACTAGATTTTACACTATATTAAAACTACATCAGTTCTACATCATGTGGTTGGCTTTCTGCATATCCAGCAGTTGACATTTTTATAAATTCTGCATTTTGTTGCATTTGCGGTATATTGTTTGCACCGCAGTAGCTCAGACCTGAACGTATGCCTCCTGTGAGCTGCTTTACTATATCTACAACAGTGCCCTTGTACGGAACCATTGCCTCTACACCTTCTGCCACGTAATCATTAAGGTCTTCACTCATTGCAGCAGTGCCAGTCTCCTTTGACTTTCTGCCAAGCGCTGCGTAAAATGATGCCATTCCTCGATAGATTTTGTATCTTTTACCATTTTTCATTACGTATGAACCTGGACTTTCATCTGTTCCACCAAGCAAGCTTCCTACCATCACAGTAGATGCTCCTGCAGCCAAAGCCTTTGTTGCATCCCCTGAATTTCTTACGCCGCCGTCAGAAATTATTGGAATGCCATATTTTTTGCCAACCTCTGCGCAATCAACTACAGCAGTAAGCTGTGGCACACCAGAGCCTGTAATTACCCTAGTAATACAGATGGAACCAGAACCTACTCCTACCTTGACTGCATCAACTCCTGCCTTTATCAGGTCTTCAGCCCCCTGAGCTGTTGCAACATTTCCTGCAATAAGTTCACAGTTTGGAAATGCCTTTTTGATTAGTCGTACAGTATTGAGTGCATTATCACTGTGGCCGTGTGCAATATCAACTACGATTACATCTGCTCCTGCATCAAGCAAAGCTTCTGTTCTTTCCATAAAATCTCCTTTAACTCCTACTGCCGCACCAACAAGCGGTCTTCCCTTCTTGTCTTTTGATGCATGCGGATAATTTCCTGCATTTATGATATCTTTGCTTGTTATCAATCCCTTTACATTTCCGCGCTCATCTAAGAGCGGAAGTTTCTCGATGCAATTCTTTCGAATTAACTCGCGAGCTTCCTGTATGGTTACACCTGCTTTGGCAGTGATTACATCGCTTGTCATTATTTCACTTACCCGTTTTTTCTCGTCTGCTATCTCTATCATAGAAATGTCTCTTCTTGTCAGAATTCCTACCAATTTGCCTTGTTCGTCAGTAACAAGAAGCCCTGAGATACCTTTTTCTCGCATGTAATCAATTGCCTCCCTTACTGTCTGGTTTGGGCCTATGGTGTATGGATTTTCAATTATGATGCTTCCTGAGCGCTTTACCTTGAGAACTTCGGCTACCTGTTCCGATATAGTAAGAAATCTGTGTATTATTCCAATACCGCCTTCTCTTGCCATTGCTACTGCCATTGCAGACTCCGTGACGGTGTCCATGTTAGCACTGATTATAGGTATGTTAAGTGAGATATTACGCGAGAGTTTTGTCTGTAAATTAGTTTGCGATCTAGTAGCTATGCTGGAGCGTTTGGGGACAAGGAGTACATCATCGAAAGTTAATCCTTCCCTAATATCCAATGAAACCTTCTTGATTAGATTTGAAATCTGTTATAAGCCTTTC
>DATFDB010000091.1:0-5281 GCA_035252445.1 Nitrosotalea sp.
TAGGTGTAATACCTCAGTATTTTTGTATTTATCAGGGCGTTATAAAGGCCGTTTGCCAATAAATTTTGCGTTTTAGACCACCGGAATAGTATTTATCCATGGAAAATCCATATTTTACCAGCCGTGAAAAAATTATTCAAAAGTAGTTCCGATGGGGCTAAAGACAAAGAGGAAAAGCCAGACTCCATAGAGATAGTAAAAGAATCAAAACTAACAGACCCCAACTACACAAGAGACAAGCTGTACAAGAAAGGCGTTACTTTGATGGCAGATGAAAAAATGGACGATGCGGCAAGGGCATTCGAGGGGGCCATACAGATAGATCCAGGCCATGTTGATTCTCTTTTGAAACTTGGATATGCAAGGTTTCACATTGGCGATTTAGCAGGTGCCATGGAATCTTATAACAAGGTACATGAGATAGATGTCACAAATTCTGAAGCTTGGAATCTCAAGGGTTTAATACATTATAGACAGAAAAATTATGAAAAAGCCTTAGATTGCGTAGAAAAAGCAATTGAGACTAATCCAACTGACGGTATGTCTTGGTATAACAAATCATGTTATTATTCTCTCTTGAATCAGATTCCCGAATCAATTGAAGCCTTGAAACGCTCAATAGAAATAGATGTGAAAAATGCAAAAAAAGCAGTAAGGGATAAAGATTTTGAAAATGTAAAAGCAGATGAAGGATATAGAAGAATTGTAGAAGTTGTCGTATTAGAATCAGTAAGGCAAGGATATCACAAAGTTGGTCAGATAGTTTGGACTACAATGCTTGGAAAATCCGAAGTTGAAGATGCAGCAAAAAAACTATTAGAAAAAGGCCTTTTAATTAAGATTGAAAAAAATATTGGTTTGACAAAGACAGAAGAGTATGAGATTGCTCCAGAGCTTGCCTCCAAGATTGGAGTTGAAAAGAAAGGATTGTTTGGAACGAAAAAAATAAACCCCATACTTGTTCAACACTTGAAAGAAATCAGTGAGGCAATACAGGCAGTCAAAAGTGCAATAGAAAAAGGAGATGTTGAAGAAGTACTTGCCAAGATGGATGTATTCATAGATCCAAACAAAAGAGGTGCGCAAATGATAGAGCACTTTTTTGAGGAACATAGAGATATTAGATTTTTCAGGATAAGACTTGCCGACAAAGGATATGAATATCTACAATCAAACAAACAAAAAATGATAGATCTTTTTGATCATATTGAAAGTCAGACTACAAAGAAATTAAGAAACGAAACAGCACATAACACGTAAAAGAAACTTTTATTCTGCTGAGAGATCCCAGTAGTTAGCATCGTTTTGCTTTTCTATGGGTTTTTCAAGAGATTTCCATTCTTTGAACGAACGAACGTAGAGTTTTACATTTGGAATTCCAATTGATTTTAACGCATAATATCCAAGCCCAGACAGAGTTCCTACACTGCCACAGTACGTGATTACTTCAGAGTTGGAAGACAGGTTTCTATTTTGCATTAGCCTTTTCAGTTCATCTTTTGGTCGCAGTATACTTTGAGAAGATGCAAGCATCCTATATGGAATATTGATTGCTCCAGGTATGTGGTTTTCAAGAAAGTTTAGTCTCTCCCTGTTATCTACTAGAACCGCACCTTTTTCTTTGGCAGGCATCAGATAGTCCGCAGTAGCAAGAATTTGGGGCTGTAGTTTCATCGAATGCTTTTTCTTTACTGTGTTAGGAGATTCTAGACTTGTTTCAAGACCAAGTTTTTTCCACGAGCCATATGTAATATCAAGTAATGAAACTTCTTCATGTCCAATATACTGAAGTGTCCACGCTACACGTGATGCAAGAGCTCCAAAAGTATCATCGTATACCACAACTGGTGTTTCATCATCAATTCCAAATGATTCTGCGTGTTGGAGAGTCTTTTCTGGACTATCGTCAGAAAGTAGGCTAGACAATGGAAAATTGATTGCCCCAGGGATATGACCTTGTTTATAATCATCTTCTTTTCTTATGTCAAGAACTCTGACACTTTTGTCTCTAATCTCCGATCGCAGGGTATCAGCATCAATTGTTATTCTCGTTGTTTTTTCTTTACTCAAGCAGCGCATTCGCCCCGTCCAGTTCTAGCATGGTAGCTTCCATCATTTCCATAGTCAACATAGAAATCAGAGTCTTGTTCAATTGTGGGGGGCGCCACAACAGGTTTCAACAATTCTTTGATATCATTAATTGATTTTACCTTAGAACTGCCATTTCCTTCTATCACGTTATGAATCCACTTGTCCAAAGTTTCGCCAGATCTTTTTTCCGACTTGAATATATCAATCACTTTTAGGATTGTCGGGATGACTCGCTTTGCAGGAACTTTGATAGTTGATAATCCCAGAGTAGATTTCTCGTCTGCTCTTCCTCCAAGCAACATAGTATACAATGGATACATGTCTTTTCCGAGCCTTCCTCCACCACCATAAAATCCAATTGTAGCGATTTCATGCTGACCACATGAGTTTGGGCATCCACTTATCTTGATTGTAGAATCTCTTAGATCATCATCCTCATCAAGTTTCATTTCAAGGAATTTTCTTTGTACCTCTTTTGCAAGTCTGTGTGAATTTGTCAAGGCCAAATTACAGGAGGTGGTGCCAGAGCATCCAACAACTGAAGCCATTGTCAAGGCACCAGGGTTTGCAAGTCCAACATCTAGCAATTTAGCATATAATCGTGGAAGATCATCATCTCTAACCCATCTGAATACAATATCTTGGGCAAAACCATTTCTTATCCTACCCTCTGCGGAAAACTCACGTGCCATTTCAGCAACTGCTCGCAGTTGGCTTGCAGTAATATCACCAGATTCTAAAGTAACAAATGCACTGCTGTAACCATTTTGCTTTTGTTTCATAGTATTCGTCTTGAGCCATCTTGACAGTCCCAGCGGCGAAGAAGGCATTTCTGAACTTATTGATACTTTACGTAGAACTTCAGGAGTCTTGTCAAGATCAAGTTTTACAACTACAGACTGGACTAGTTTTACCATTGCCCTTTCTTTCAATATGAGACCTTGGAACTTTTCCCACCCAAGTTCATTTACAAGATATCTCATCCTGTTTCGTGCCATGTTTTCACGATTGCCCATTCTATCATAAATTCGAATTACTGCAATTACCGTATACAAAAGATCAGACTCTGGAGTAAAAGGCTCAAGTTGGTGTCCCACAAACGACTGTGCTCCAAGTCCTCCTCCTAGGAAAACTTTGAATCCATTTTCCACATTTCCATTGATTTCCACTCTTTGCGGT
The DNA here is from genome assembly GCA_035252445.1 of Nitrosotalea sp. Taxonomy (GTDB): domain Archaea; phylum Thermoproteota; class Nitrososphaeria; order Nitrososphaerales; family Nitrosopumilaceae; genus Nitrosotalea. The sequence goes on from DATFDB010000091.1 coordinate 3,271, forward strand.
ATAAGTCCGACATCCACTATTCTTGCCATACCATGTTTTTCACAGCATGTGAAATTTAACTTGAATTTTCGTGGAAGTGATTGATTCATAGCATTGCGAAGTAAGAATTTTGCAGTAGCTAGAGCATGTGGAGTTGGATCAAATGCTTCCTCTGGACATACACCTGCAAGTGGACTACACATTATGTTTCTTACACTATTTCCACAAGCTTCTCTTGACGTCAATCCAATTTCTGCAAGACCTCTCATAACCTCGGATACATCCTCTAGTGTAATCCAGTGAAGTTGAAAATTTTGTCTTGTTGATACATGTGCACTTCCAATGGAGAAAGATTCACTTAGGTCAGCAATTTTTTCTAATTGTTCTGGATAAACCTCTCCAGCTGGAATTTTAATACGCACCATACTGTAATCGTCTGTCATTCTGCTACCATATGCCCCATGTTGGAGTCTAAATCTCCTCATTTCATCACGAGTGATTTTTCCCTGTCTTAGCAGCTTGACCATTTCTGCAAATTTATCAGCTTCCTCTAGGCGCCCCCATTGTATTTTGGGCTTGGGCAGGTTATCAGGTCGTGACTGAGAGAGGCTTGTCTTGCTCAATTAGTGTAGATTCTTTTCGGAGCGCATATAAATTTTAAAATAGACACCAGATATGCTACCTGTCAAAGATCTAGTGGCAAGAATTTCCGCTTCGTGTGTACTAAGCATGTGAGAAAACTACGAACAAACCAGAAAAGAGTTAAATGAAGACTGGCAAGAAAAATTGCGTGGCAGATAAGATCAGGATTGCAATTTCAGGATGCGGTAATGTAACATCAACCTTGGTAAAAGGATTAGAGTTTTACAAAAATTCAGTTGAAGGCCTTTGGCATCCAAAGATTGGAGGTTTGACACTAAATGACATAACAATTGTAGCAGTTTTTGACATAGACGCTGCAAAAGTGGGTAAGAAAATAGGTAATCTGTCTACAGATAACAAAACATCTTTTTCAGAAATTATCATCCAACCTGGATTAATGCTAGATACCATACCTTCACACATAAGTAAAAATGGACAAACAAAATCTGTAAGCTATCAAGAATTTGTAAAATCTCTTGCTGCAGTCAAGCCAGATTTTCTTGTTAACGTAATTTCATCAGGACTAGATAAAACATCTGAAAAATATGCAGAAGCCGCGCTTGATACAGGATGCTCGTTTGTCAATGCAACGTCTGCAAAGACAGTAACAGATAAGACAAGAAAGGCATACGAGTCCAAAGAATTAATGATGTTAGGCGATGATTTAATGAGTCAGTTTGGTGGTACTGCGTTTCATCGAGGAATGATTGATTTTATGACAAACAGAGGAATCAAAATACAAAAAGCATATCAACTAGATGTGGGCGGAAATCAAGATACCATGAACACTATGGCTGAAGAAATTAGAGAGAGAAAGCGTAACATAAAGACAGAATCTATCGCAATTGAATCACCTCATGCTTTCAGATCTACTGCAGGTACAACAGAATACGCAGAGCAGTTGGGCGATTCCAGAGTGAGTTATTATTGGATGGAGGCCAAAGGGTTCCTCGGTTCTACAATAGAGATGGATCTAGCACTTAAGACTAGTGATAGTACAAATGGTTGCAATATCATAGTCGACATACTACGAGCTGCAAAGGCGTCGCTTGCAAAAAAGGACCTCGGAAAAGCAGATATCATTTCGGCCTATGCGTTCAAGAATCCTATAAAAAAGATGCATATCAGAGAATGCATCAAGTTATTTGAAGATAGTTTTTCAAACTGAGCAAACTATTAATGTACTCTAAGAAAGATAATTTTCATGCAGAAAAGTGTTGAAACTGGAGCACCTAAAATCTTTGCAGACGTAGACGAGAAAGAGATTACTCGTGCTATTGCAGACGAATTTCATTCAGTACTTGTAGATAGAGCTGATTCGGATGTCATTATAATAGGAGCAGGTCCTGCAGGTTTAACTGCAAGTAGAGAACTTGCGTCAATGGGATTC
>DATFDB010000092.1:0-6412 GCA_035252445.1 Nitrosotalea sp.
GCTAGTGATTGGATTTACAGCTACACTCCAACCCCACAAAGGATGTATCTCTTTGATTTTTGTATCAGTGGAACCATCAATAACATACACTGTTCCAGTAACCCCATCGGCAACATAGATCCTGTTTGTAATCGGATTGACGGCCATGCGTTCTATGCCAGGAGCAAGAAAGATTGGCTTGCCAATGACCTTGTTGCTAATCCCGTCAATCACAGAGACTGTCCCGCCCATATAGCTTGTAACATAGACTCGATGTGTATTGGGGTTGATATCTAATCCATGAGGATCAAGTCCAACCTCTATCTCTGTGATTTTTGTGTAATTGTTACCATCTATTACAGATACAGTACTGTTTTGCCATGCCAAATTTACATGATGAATGTTTCTATTCAATATGTAAATGCGATTTGTATCCGAGTCTACAGCTATTCCAAAAGGATTCATGCCAGCCTGTGATTGCGCTATCTTGGTATTGCTGTTGCCATCTATGACATACAGTGTACCATTTGGGTTTACTCCAGTGCCGTTTTCATATCCAATAACATAGACTAGATTTGTTTTTTGATTTATTGCTATTTGAGAAGCAATCGTTGTTTGTATTTCAGCAATTTTATCATTGCTTGCACCATCTATGACCAAAAGTGTATCGTTATGCTTGTCATCAAGTATGCTAGCTTCGGTTACGTAGATTCTGTTTGTATTTGGATTGACAGCCATCCATATTGGCATACCGTTGGTGGGTATGTCTGCAATCCTTGCATCAGTGTTTCCATCTATGACTGAAACTGTATCGGATACTCTGTTTGCAACATAGATACGATTGGTATCTGTATTCACAACTACGTAATCAGAACCATTGTCAGATAATGCCAAGCCAGATTTGGATGATGCTTGTGTCATGGTTCCAGTTCCGCCAAGAAATGAAATACAAGAATTATTCTCTACAGGAACACAAAGAAAATTTCCAAGATACATCATGCCTCCTAACACCAGTCCAACAGTGATTCCCATTGAAACAAACCACCATCTGAATTTCATGAATTAAAATCTTATTTGGCAATTTAAAAAACTAATGCAGGTTTTCATTTTATTATATCGATTCTGCTACTTTGATTAGCTCTTCTTTTGCTAAATATCCCTGCAAAGTGATGTGAGTTTCTTTTGTCACAAATTCAACTTGGGAAGGATCATGTACGTCTACTCCGTGAAATAGCCTGTCTTGTTGACTTGATGCCATACCTTTATGTCCGTTTATTGTAATTTCGCATCCATCTATGCCTTCTTTTTTGAGTGTTTGTAGGTGGTTTTGGATATGGAAATCAAAACTGCCTTCTTTAGATGAAGATGATACCCATTTGCGGTAATTAATCCAAATTCCTTTTTGCTTAAAGAATTCGTTGAATCTCATGGAATCCGTAAGAGGTTCTTTTGAATAAAATAAGCATGCAAACCTGCCATCATCTGGTGCGACCTCTACTACTCCAAATTGAAGACTGTAATCAGATGGAAATTCTGAAGGAAATTTTATTTCATAACCTGCAATAGATGTTGCCTGAGATTCATTGTTTATCTTTATAGCATTTTTCCATCTTTCTTTAATTATTGGATAAAACGATGACGCCCCAAAAGGTTTCATAAAAATTTGTACCCAACAGCATTTAAAAAACTGGCGCAGATTCCTGCCGTAAGATTGTTCCACAAACCTAATTATCAAAATATGTTCTATTCTAAATATTGCATAAATTGAAGGTCATAGCAGGGATTGGGATGATTATCGTAGGTTCAATTCTTTCTGTGCCTATGTATAATTTGACGGTTCTGTATACGTTTATTCCAACTTGCCAGTCAGATTATAGCAAAGCACTCACACAGGGAGAGTGTTCTGCCAACTATTCAAACTGGCTGCTATTCCGTTTAATCTGTCTCGGTCTAGGCATTATTGGAATACCAATTCTAATTTCCGGATTGAAAGAAAAACCACTTGCTCCATTTTCAAGAAAGTGATTGTGAAAAAATCAGAGATTTTTTTATACCTAGTGCAGACATACAGGATTTCCAATGCAGTGCAGATTTGCACCTGCAAGAATTGCATCAGTAAGATCAGCATTTGTAAGATTTGCACCTGTCAGGTCAGCACCGCCTAAATCCGCACGAGTGAGATTTGCAGACGCCAAATTGGCATTCTTGAATATTACATTTCCAAGTCCAGCATTTTGCAAGTTTGCTCCAGATAGGTTGGTTCCTGTGAGATTAGAATTTGACAGATCAGCATCTATGAAATTTGCACCGGGTGCGTTGGCTTTAGTAAAATTAACTCCTGTCATATAGGACTCTTGAAAGTTGGCCCCCTTTGCGTTTATACCCGATAAATCAGAGCCCAAAAACTCTGAATGATTAAGATCAGAGTTTACAAATGTCGCATTTTGAAGAACTGCCCAGTTTATAGTAGAAGATCCAAGAAAAGAATTGTCAAGATTGGCACCTGTCAAGTCTGCAAACCGCAAGTCAAGAAATTGACCTAGAACACCCACAAGACTTGCATTCTGGAGATGTGCATACGGCATGTCCGCGTTTAGCATGTCTGCGTAGTTCAAGTTGGAATGTCCAAGATTAGCATTTAGAAGATACGACTTCTCAAGATCTGCACCAGACAGATTGATTCCGACAAGATTGGCGTCATGAAGGTCAGCATTACTCAAAGGTGCACCTGAAAAATTGCAGTTAGACCAATCAACTATTGGAAAGGTGACATCGTGACAGTTTTTTGGTTGTCCAGCTTGAATTGTTTCTAAACTTGGTGTTAAACGACCTGGAGGGCTTCCTGCCTCCTCTTTTGATTCCAATTTTAACCAGCCGTGTTGAATTACATACTGGATTTCTTTGATATAATCTGACTCACTTATCTTGCCTTCAGCAACCCATTTTGAAGTAGTCTTTATCCAAACAGGCACATCATAACTTTGGGCTGCTGCATAAAATGTTGATACTGGTACAAGAGATACCATTAGAAATCCACCTAGGATTGCAAACATTAGCGTGATGCGTTGCATTGTATTCTAATGTTAAATTTGACTTGAGTTTGTTATATAACAAACCCATGATTTTCATACTTGATAATGTGGTAGCATTTTCAAAATATACCGACATGTAGATTTTAAATTTTAAAAAACTGGCGTAGATTCCCGCAGTAAGATTGTTCTAAAAGAAGCAATTCTCAGATCGTATCTTCCTCGATTTTGACAAAAGTTTAATATAATGATTTCAAGACTCGGATCTCGTTATGATTTATCAAAATAGAAAGAGTGGCAGATACCATTCTGCAAAAATGGAGTGCTCGATTTGAGCCCAGTCACCAAAGTTTTCGAAGAGACGATAGCAACTGATCACAAGGTAATCACCGAGGATCTCTCAAAAGCAGTTTTGAAAAAATACGGAATCAAGGTACCAGGATATGCACTGGTAAACAACGTAAAAGAGGCAACAAGGGCAGCCAAGAAACTTGGATTTCCACTTGTAATGAAGGTTGTATCACCACAGATTCTTCACAAGACAGATGTTGGGGGAGTCAAGGTCGGGCTGCAAAACGAAAAGGAAGTAAAAAAGGCATTCACTGACATGTACTCCAGGCTCTCAAAGAAGAAAGGAGTGCATCTAAAAGGAATTTTGCTTGAAAAAATGGTTCCGCAAGGAGTCGAGCTAATTGTCGGGCTGCAAAACGATCCACAGTTTGGCCCTGTCATAATGGTAGGGCTTGGCGGAGTTCTCACAGAAATATTCAAGGATGTCGCATTTAGGATGCTGCCAATCACTGTTGATGACGCAAAGTCAATGCTTGCAGATCTCAAGGGTGCCAAGATACTTCAAGGATACAGAGGAAGCAAGCCTGTTGACTTGAATATGCTTGCAAAGGCACTTGTACAGATAGGAAAGATTGGCGTTGACAATGCAATTTACTTTGACAGCGTCGACTTTAACCCAATTGTAGTATATCCAAAATCATACTATGTTGTAGATGCAAAGATAATTCTCAGAAAGGAAATAAAAAAGGACGCAATCTCTACTGCAAAACCAAACATAGAGTTCATGGAGACATTTTTTACACCACAATCAGTCGCATTGGTTGGTGCCTCTGCCACACCTGGAAAGGTTGGAAACTCTGTTCTTGACAGCATTGCAAAACACGACTACAAAGGAAAGGTATTCCCGATTAATCCCAAGTCAGAAGAAATTCTTGGAATCAAGTGTTACCCAACTCTTGAAGCAATACAAGAACCAGTCGACCTGGTTGTTGTCTGTGTCGACCTTTCTGTAACGCCACCAGTACTTGAGACATGTGCAAAGAAAGGAATCCACAATGTTGTCATAGTGTCAGGTGGAGGAAAAGAGCTTGGCGGAGAGCGTGCAGGATTTGAAGCAGAGATAAAAAGACTTTCAGAACAGCACAAGATTAGAATCATTGGTCCAAACTGCATCGGAATGTTCAATGCAGCAAACAGACTTGACTGTGCATTCCAAGGCCAGGCAAGAATGGTGCGCGCAAGACAGGGCCCGGTTGCACTATTGTCCCAGAGCGGAACAATGGGAATCAGCTTCCTTGAGACTGCAGACACATTTGGGCTATCAAAGATGGTAAGCTATGGCAACAGGTCAGATGTTGACGAGGCCGACATGATTTGGTACCTAGCAAATGACCCGCAAACCAAAGTAATCGCACTATATGTAGAAGGATTTGGCGATGGCCGCAAGTTCATCGAGACTGCCAAGCGCGTAATGAAAGAAAAGAAAAAACCAATTGTTATCTGGAAGAGCGGAAGAACAACACTTGGAGCAAAGCAGGCAGCATCACATACCGGTTCACTTGGAGGCTCTAATGCAATAATCATGAATGCATTCAAGCAAGCAGGAATAATCTCAGTTGACAGTTACCAAGAACTTGCATCAGTTGTCAAGGCACTCTCCTGGCAGCCAGCAGCCAAAGGTCCTCGAGTTGGCCTTGTAAGCAACGGAGCAGGCCCAATGATTGGAGCAATCGACCAGTTTGAAAAATACGGACTAGAACTTGGCAAAGTAACAGAGAACACACTAAAAGAGATGAAGGCGCATTACCCACCGACATATGTTATCGGAAATGGCAACCCTGCTGATGTTACAGGCGGTGCAAATGCAGACGATTACAGGTATACAATACAAAAGTTCATGGACGACCCCAACATCGATATTGTAATGCCTTGGTTTGTCTTCCAAGACGACCCGCTTGAGGAAACAATCATCGATTACTTGGGCGAGTTTTCAAAACAAGGAAAGAAACCACTGCTTGTGGGAGGAAACGGCGGTCCATATACACAAAAGGTATCAGCATTGATTGAAAAGCACCAAGTTCCAGTTTATGACGACATTAGAAACTGGGTAGCTGCAGGAGCTGCTCTACACCAATGGGGCAAGCACGAGCCAGACAAGGTTTAATTTCCTGATAGTAGGGAGCTTTTGCATGTCTTTGGTTAACGTCTCAAAATCAGATGGAATCTGCACTGTAAAAATCAACAGGCCAGACAAGCTCAACGCCATGAACATGGACGTTGCAAATGATATCATCAAAGTTTTCAAAGAGATAGAGACTGACGATTCCGTCAAGGTCGTAATTATTACAGGCGAGGGAGACAAGGCATTTTCTGCAGGTGCAGACATTGCATACATGTCAACAATTACGCCAATCGAGGCAGAAGCATATGCAAAGGTAGGACACTTGCTGACTTTTACAGTAGAAAATTGCAGCAGGCCAACAATTGCAGCAATCAACGGATTTGCACTTGGAGGGGGATGCGAGCTTGCGCTTGCATGCGATATCAGAATAGCTGCAGACACTGCAAAGATTGGCCAGCCAGAAGTAACAATAGGGGTCTGCCCAGGCTGGGGAGGAACACAAAGGCTGCAGAGAATTATTGGAATATCACAAGCAAAGGACTTGATTTACACAGGTAGAATGGTAAAATCAGACGAGGCAAAAGAGATGGGACTTGTAAACAAAGTAGTCGAGCTTGCAAAGCTTTCAGAAGAGGCAACAAACTTTGCCAAGATGATCGCACAAAATTCCGCCATGGCAGTCAGAATGTCAAAGGTTGCAATAAACAAGGGAAGAAACTCTGACATTGACACAGGACTTGCACTCGAACTTTACACATGGGGGCTGTGCTTTACACACCCAGACAGGTCTGAGAGAATGACTGCCTTTGTGAACAAGTCAAAGAAATAAAGATCTTTTACCTCTCATGTGCCATTTGATTCCGAATATGCCCGGTATGAAAAGATTATTATAATTTAAAGCACGAATCTGAGTTATGAGCAATACACAGGCAACAAAACTGATAACAATCACGCCAAAGGCTGCAGAAAAGGTATCTGCTTTCATGAAAGA
>DATFDB010000093.1:0-5480 GCA_035252445.1 Nitrosotalea sp.
AAGACAGCTTACAAGACAAGACATGAAGTGGATGAAAACTATGCAAAACTTGTAAAGACTCTTTTTTCAGACGGCAATGAGTTTGCAATAGCAACTCATGATTCCAAGATGATAGACATTGCAATAAAGCTTGCAAAAAAATATGAGAGAAAATTTGAGTTTCAGATGTTAAAGGGTATACGCGATGAGCTAAAGCCCTCTTTGATAAAAGATGGGTTTTCGATATCAGAGTATATTCCATATGGAACCAACTGGCTTCCTTATTCAATTAGGAGGCTAAAGGAAAGAAAACGCAACATATTGCTTTTGGGAAGTTCCTTCATTCAATCGCATCGAGTCTGAGTCTGTTCTCTTAAGAATTGCAAGAGATAGTATGCACCGCCTGCTCCCTTTCCTGAGATTCCAGAGTCTTTCCATCCCACAAAAGGCTGAGCCCCAACCATTGCACCTGTTGTTGCACTAGCTGATCTGTTCAAGTAAGTTACTCCTGCCTCTATTTTGTCAAAAAATGATTCTATCTCATTTTTATCCTGGCTGAAAATTCCAGCAGTTAACCCATAGTTGCTCTTATTGGCCTCTGAAATTGCTTCATCAAATGTATCAAACTCTTCAACACAGAGAAATGGGACAAACAACTCTTCTCGCACCAACTCATGATCTTTTGGAAGACCAACTACAATTGTGGGCTCGACAAAATTTCCGTCCTTGAATTCTGTGTCAGACAGAACAGAACCCCCACAGACAATTTTGCCGTCTTTTTTTGCAACCTCAACTGCTTTTTGAAATTTCTTTAATGCAGAGTCATTTATTACGGGACTTACAAATGAATCCTTTTCCCATGGTTTTCCAATCTTTAACATCTTTGTCTTTGTGACAAGTTTTTCTACAAATTGATTGGCAATGCTTTTTTGAACATAGACCCTAGAGCACGCACTACATTTCTGTCCGCTATAACCAAACGCTGCTCTCAAGACTCCGTCAGCTGCCTTTTCAACATCAGCAGTCTTTGTTATTATGGCTGGATTCTTGCCACCCATCTCAGAGATGAAGGGTCTTGGCGTTCTTCCTACAAATGTGTTAAATCCTGTGATTCCAACTTCTTTAGAACCTGTAAATGCAATTCCATCAACTAGAGGACTCTCAAGGATAGTTTTTCCGACAATGCTTCCTGCACCTGTAACAAAATTTACGGTTGCGGGAGGGAGCTTGTGGTATATTGCTTCGACGAATTTGAATGCAGATATTGGTGAGTCGCTTGATGGTTTTAGTACTACAGTGTTTCCTGTGATGAGAGCACCTGAGCTCATCCCTATGGCTATTGCAGACGGAAAGTTAAACGGCGATATTATTCCCCAGACGCCATATGGTTTGAGTACACTACGAGTCTTTTCGTTCTTGCTTGCACTCTGTGTCTCCTTTGAGAATCCTTGATTTGCCTCAAGCTGTTCTGCATAAAATCGCATAAAGTCTATTGATTCGTCAAGATCGCCAATTGCCTCAAGCCTGTTCTTTCCATTCTCAAAACTCAATATTGCTGCAAGGCGGAACTTGTTTTGCGCAAAAAAATCAGCCATCTCTCGAAATATTCTGACCCTGTTTTGATATGGCGTAAGCGACCACTTGTAAAAGGCCTCCTTGGCAGTCTCTATCGCGTGTATAGCATCGTCTTTTGAGGCCATCGGAAAGTTTGCCAGTATAAGATTTTTGTCTGCAGGTGAACGAACTTGAAACTGATTATTTGAAAAGATTTCTTTGCCGCCTATTATCATGGGATAGTTTTTACCAAAATCTTTTCTTATTTCCTCGATCGCACTGTCAAATTTTTTGTGAAATTCATCAGTATTGTTATTTTCTACGAATGTTGACCAAGTCTTCTCGTTTTTGAACATGTAATTACTACGTAGTCACTACATAAAATATTGATCGACTGTTAGCTTGTGGACAAAGCTGTTTCAAACGCGAAACATTTTATCCATACAGGAGAAGGTGTTTTATGCTCAATACTGTTTATCGAGACGCCCTAAAGAAGCGTGATGAGGCAAGGGCAATCTTCAAGGGTGAAAAATTTAACCAAATAATTCAGACTGCAAGGGAAAACTGGGTTGATTATGAACCGCAGAAAAAAGACGCAGTCATAGCTGGAATAGATAGTAGTTACAATAACACGAAATTTCAAGGGCTTGAACTTTGGGTAGTAACAGGAGTATCGATAAAATCAGACGGAACCATAATAACAGAAAGTCATAACCAAGGACTTGGTCAGCCCACGCCTGAACTTGAGACGCAGGCAAGCAAGATGGAAGTTGATGCCTGTGCTGTTTCAGTTGATAAGGCAGATTTGGTCGCGCTTGATGGCTCGCTTTATTCACAGTTTCTTACAAGACAGGTATCACTTGGGAACTCTATTGTTTCATCAATCAAGAAAAGAAACAATGTAGTATTCATCTCAAAGACATCTTCGGCAAGAAAACAATTTGAAAAACTTGGCTCTGTTGCAGGCGATATTTTCTACTATAACCATGCATTGAAAAAACCTGGCTTTAGCAAAATTTTTGTCGATAACGATCTTGGTCCAGGCAAAGTTGTTTCATACGTATATGCAAGACTGAGGGACTCTACGCCGCTAATCAAAATAGAACTGTTGGGTTCTGGCATAAGTGAAAATGAAATAAAATCCCTTTTAGACAAACTAACCAAGAATAGCGTTGGCGGATATCCTTATGCATTAAAGTTGGCTCATGAAAACTGCAAGATAACAAATGCGGACCTGTCAAGGCTTGTAAGTCTGTACGGGTTATCAAACGAGATAGGTTCAAGGGAGGTATTGAATTGATAATAGGTGTAGTAATTGGCGAGTCAAAACCAACTGAGGTTACTGCCCAGTCATCCAAACCTCTCTCAGTTGGAGAATATGTCATCATCGATTCACAGGACGGCAGAATTCTCGGCCTAGTTGAAAGGTCTGCAATATCAAGTGAAGCCTTGACAGACGTCAGAAACTTTGACGAGGCAATAGAGAGCAAAGAAGTTGCAGAGATCAATTCACGAGATAAAAATTATAAAGTGAAAATCGGGATACTTGGATTTTTAGATAAACTACAGAAAGGACATGTTGTAATTCCAGCTGTTCCACCACTACCTGGAACATCAATACTTGAGGCTACATCACAAGACCTTGGAATGATATTTGGTCCGTCTGGAGCCGAATGGATTAGGATAGGCTCGCTCCTGAGAAACTCTAGCATCGAAGCCAAGATAAACATCAACAAGATTGTGTCAAGACACCTGGCAATTCTTGCAATGACGGGCATGGGAAAAAGCAACCTTGTATCTCTCATAGCAAAACATGTGTCTGCGTTGAACGGCACACTGGTTATTTTTGATTACCACAATGACTATGAGAGTCTTGATATTTCCAAGATGAACTACATGATGGCAAAAATAAATCCAAGACTCTTGCCTTCAGACAAGCTTGCTGAAGTAATAGAGCTTCGTGAGAATGCAGACAAACAACAAAGAGTGCTACGAGAGTCACTAACTGAATCTGTTAGGCAGTCAAAAGAATTTTGGACATCTCTTGAAGAAAATGTCGCAGCGTTTGGGCGAACAACAAAAGGCTATGCAGACAGTGCAAGTAGAGTATTAGATAAAATCGATGATGCCAAGCATAGATTTTCAGACATACTTGATCCGGACTGCGGCGACCCAGTAGATTTGATAAAAGAGGGAAGAGTAAACGTGTTAAACATAGCAGAGCTTAGTGAGAGGCAGGCAAATGCAGGACTGGCATATTATCTACAAGAATTGTTACAACAAAGAAAAGAGTCAGTGTGGGAGAGAAAAGGAAAATCAACAAAACGGACTTACAAGTTTCTTGCCCCGATATTTGCCATAATAGAAGAAGCGCATGTCTTCATACCGAAAGGAGAGCACACCGACACCAAGTATTGGGCATCCAAGGTAGCAAGGGAAGGACGTAAGTTTGGAATTGGCCTTGGTGTAGTTTCTCAGAGACCAAGAAATATTGATCCTAACGTACTCAGTCAGATGGGCTCACTTGCAATAATGAAAATTGTACAAGACGATGATCAGCAACAAATATCATCTGCAGCAGAGTCATTAAGCAAAGATCTCATATCTCAGCTATCGTCTTTGAACATAGGAGATGCATTATTTATCGGTCAATGGGTAAACCTGCCATCGATTGTTCACATAGATGAAGTAAAAGGCAAGCGTTCAGGCTCTGATCTTGATGCGGTTTCAGAGTGGAGCCAGACAGACAAATTCAAAGACATTGCAAAGGAGACAACACACGGTCTAGTGCAAAAAGACCTCTTGCTTGATTGAGATGATCTTCTCACATATTTCTAATACACACCTTGGATTTATGCAGTACCACTCAGAAGAGCGCGAAGACGACATTTACTTTGCATTCAACCAAGCAATAGACACATCAATAAAAGATCATGTGGATTTTGTGATATTTGCAGGAGACATTTTTCATGTGCCAAACCCAAGCGGCAAAGCAATAGTTACACTAGCTAACGCACTCAAGAGATTAAGAAAGAACAATATAGAATCATTTTTCATTTTAGGGGAACATGATATCAGCAGGATAAGAGCTACACCTGTTCCGTTTGTGTATCACAACCTTGATTTTTCAAAATACATCGGAAGAGGAGAGCCTGTGTTGTACAAAGACGTACTCATCATGGGCTTTGATAAAAAAAGGAAAAGTGAGATTCATGACTTTGAAAGTAGTTTTACAGCAGCAGATGCAACAGCAAAAAATCACAAAGGTCACAAGATACTTGTACTGCATCAAGGCATATCTGAGATTAACAAGTTTGCAGGAGAATTAAGCTCCACTGAACTTCCAAAGAATTTCACCTATTACGCCATGGGGCACTTGCACGATCAGGAGCTAAAAAAATTCGCACATTTGGGAGGCCCACTTACATATCCTGGCTCTATAGAATTGACATCAAGTGAGTCAATAAAGGAATCCAAGAAAGGATTCTATGAAGTAGACATATCAGGCGCGGAAGCAATTCCAAATTGGATAAGGCTGGATACAAGACCGCAGATCTCCATCAAAACTACATCTGCGAAACTTGCAGATGAAGTTAGTCTACTTGTTGAAAAAATAAGAACATGTAACAGAAAACCAATAGTTGAGGTAAAGATAACAGGCGAGACATTAGAGCCAGGGTTTGTACAGGGCCAGATGACAAAACTCTCTGACCTAACTTTACGATGTTTTTGGAAACATGTCTTGTCTGAGCAGTCAAATGGCTCGGTATTCATGGAAAGACCAGTCAAGATAGAAGAAGAGATGTACAAGATAGCAAAGGAAATTCTAGGCTCTACTGACCTTGCAAATTTTGCCATAAATGAGTTACTACCTCTGCTCTCAAAGGGAAATATCGAAGAAGCAAATCACGCAATCGATGAAAACTATACACAATTCAAAAAGGGAT